>DATEOQ010000249.1:0-16573 GCA_035273905.1 Candidatus Eiseniibacteriota bacterium
TGCGACGAGGAGCCGCACCGCGGCCGCCGCCTCCTCGAGCGAGACGACGATCGATCCCTCGAGGACGCTTTGGAGAAGGGGCCACATCTCGGGAAGGACGCTTCGCCCCCCGATACCGTCGACGAAGCTCGGGATCCGCTCGACCGAGCTCGGAGCCCCTGCGGTCAAGGACGCCGAGAGAGGCGCCGCCGTCCCGACCTCGCACGCGTAGACCGGCACCCCCGGCTTCTCGGCCCTGATGGCGGACGCGATTCCGCCGCTCAGTCCGCCGCCTCCGAACGGAACGAGCACCGCGTCCACGTCGGGGAGGTCCTCCAGGATCTCGAGGCCGATCGTCCCGTTGCCGGCGATCACCGCCGGATCCGCGACGGGGTGCACGAAGAGGCCGTCGAGGCCGGGGTAGCGGTGCTCCTCGAGGACCTTCCACCAGTCGGCGAAGGGAATGAGGAGTGTGCGCGCGCCGAGCCGCTCGATGGCGTCGAGCTTGGCGCGCGGCGCGTCGTCGGGCAGGACCACCGTGCACGGAATCCCCATCTCGCGCGCGCACCACGCGACGGCCTGCGCCATGTTCCCGGCGCTTGCGGTGTAGACGCCGCGCGCGAGCAGATCCCCGGAGGCGCTCCGCATCGCATTTCCTCCGCCGCGGATCTTGAACGAGCCGATCGGCTGCAGCGTCTCCAGCTTCAGGTAGATCTCGGGCTGGTCCTTCTCGAGGGGAAGGCGGAGGAGCGGGGTGCGGACGGCGAGCCCGCGAATGCGCTCGCGCGCGGCGCGGATCTCGTCGAGACGCGGCGGCGAAAGCGGCTTCACCGGAGCGACGTCACTCGTCGAAGAGCACCGTGCTCTCCTCGTAGAAGCGCACGGAGCTCGTCGCGGTGCGGTCCGAGATCCACTGCTCCAGCCAGCGGTTCTTCTCGTCGAGCGTGCGGTCGGGGTCGGCCATCAGCGCGAGGGGCAGGTTGACGCGGAGGGCGCGCCACGCGATCACGTGCCGCGTGATCCCGGCGGGCAGTCGGGCGCCGCTCAGCGCCACCTCCAGGATCTCCTCGGGATGGAAGTGGGGGAACACGAGGAGCGATTCGACGTCGGGATATCGCCCGCGAGCCTCTTCCAGCGAATCCCGGGTCACTCGGTAGTACGGCACGCGCGAGCGGTAGCGATCGACCACGGCGTTCAGGAGCGCGTTCCGCTCGTGCAGATCCTGGCCGCCGTGGAGCGAGAGCACGCACGCCCCGGCCCGGACCAGGAACGCGATCGCCTCGCGCCGCGCGAGGAGCGCGCGCGCATGGGGCAGATCCAGCTCGCGGAGCGTGAGGCCCGGGATGGATGCGATCGCCCCCTCGATTTCGGTTCCGACGTCGTGCGTCAGCGCGTGGTGCCACGTGGTGAGCCGGACGCCGGGATCGTCGTAGTCCACGATCTGCACGACCGCATGGGGAAAGCCGGCCGCCTTGAGCGTGGCCACGCGGTTGGCGCCATCCAGGACGACGTACCGCGAATCGCCGATCGCCTCGGCCGAGGTCACGACCGGCGGGTTCTTGAGGACGCCGGAATCCTTGAGCCTGGTCGAGAGCGCGCCCGTCCGCCGGTCATCCTGCTGCTCGTGTGGCACGAGCTGCTCGACCGGAAGGAACCGCAGCCGTGGCAGACGAAACGATGATGGATCGCTGAAGGCCATGGCCGGGGAGCCTAGCACAGAGGGCCCCCCGGCCTGCGCCGAGGAGCCCCTGTACGTCGACGTTCGCGAAGTCGATCAGCGCTTTCCGCGCCTCCGGTAGAGGATGAGGCTGGCCACCCCGATGCCCGCCAGCGCGAATCCGCTCGGCTCCGGGGCATTCGGCGGGTCGCTCACCGGCCGATACGAGAGCGAGATGGGCTGCGTGTCGAGCGGGGCGTTGATCGTCTCCGTTGGCGTTCCTGGGTCGCCGCCTCCGGTCCCCCCTCCCCCGGTGCCATCACCGCGCTTCGAGCGATCGACGATGTCTCCAATCGTTCGTTTCCGGATCAGGTCCTTGCGCAGCGAGGAACCCTGATCTCGAACCTGCTCCCCCACGCCGATCCTTCCCTCGTGCTGGCTCTTGTCGAACGCTGGGTCGATCGGGGCGATGTACGGCTGGGACGCACTCGAAGCGGCGCCGCCGGCCCGTGCCGGGGCCGGCCCCCACGCGACCGCTCCCGCCAAGGTGCCGACCATCACCCATAGCAGTAGCGTCATCCCTGTTGGTGTCTTCATGGACCCCCCTCCCTGTGTCTTGAGACTCGATGAGTCCCAGCAGCATTAGCAGTTTGAGTGCCAGGGTTTGTACGTAGGGAGGAATGTGGGGGACGCCCGAATGCGCAAAGCCAGAAGGCGGTGCCGCCTTCTGGCTTTGTGTGTTACAGCGCTACGACTTGGCTTACTTGGACCGGCGCCGGGTGGCCAGCGCGATCGCTGCCGCCGAAACGACGAGCCCCAGCGTACCTGGTTCTGGAGCGTCCGGAGGAGTGGAAGCTTTTTCTTGCGATGTCACTCCGGATGGCGACAGGTCCGGTGGCGGAGTCGTCGGCTTCGACATCTGGCCCTGGTGCAGCTCGACGACCTGCGTCTTCGACGCATCAGGACGAGGGGCAGGACGACCGGACGAAGCCTGGCACTCAGAAGTGGGGGAGAACACGAGGAAAGCGACGGACGCGACTGCTGGGATCAGGGTACGCATGCGAGGCTCCAAGGGAACGATGCGTCGTCGGCAGCTTACGATTTCTACGGACGATGAATTCGCAAAGATGCGCTAACTACTTATCCGCCGACGTCCTGAGAATTATAGCAGCCTCGCTATTCAAGAGTAAACATGTATTTACTGTGAGACACAAATGTCTGTGACATGACCGTTCCGACAGGACTGTCCGGTAACTCACGTCCTGGCCAGGGATTCCGCCTAGTGGACCGCGGGATCCTCGCCCGCCCGGGCACCCCACAGCTCGTTCAGCCTTCGGTCGCGCCCGCACCCCTCGCGGTAGCGGTGGTAGTCGTCCGGGTTCTTACGGAAGTAATCCTGGTGGTATTCCTCGGCGGGCCAGAACCCGATGAAGGGCAGGATGCGCGTCACGATCGGCCCATGGAGCGTCTTCGTTGTAGCGATCGCGCTCTTCGACTTCTCGGCCAGCGTGCGCTCGTCGGCGTCGCGGACGAAGATCGCCGATCGATACTGGGCGCCGCGGTCGCAGAACTGCCCGTCGCCCTGGGTGGGATCGATGTTGTGCCAGTAGATTTCGAGGAGGCGCTCGTAGCTGATCTCGCTCGGGTGATAGACGACCTCCACCGACTCCATGTGCCCCGTTCGCCCGGCGGAGACTTCGTCATAGGTGGGATGTGACTCCTTGCCGCCCGAGAATCCGGAGATCACGGCCACGATTCCCTTGCGCCCTTCGAACGCGGTTTCCATGCACCAGAAGCAGCCTCCCGCGAACGTGGCGCGCCTCGTCTCGGGTTTGACGTCAGAGGTGGCGGGCGCGGATCGGACCGGGCCTGGGGCGGCGAGGACGGCGAGGGCGAGAAACGCGGCGAGGAATCTCATGCTTCGGCCTCCGGTTCGTGGTATCTGAAAACGCACGGGCGATCGCCCGTCGAATCAGCATACGCGCAACGGGAGGCGGCGTGACGGGAGGGACTTCATGAGGGCGCCGGACCGGCGGGTTCCATCCGTGCTGGCCATCCAGCACGTGGAGCCCGAGACGACCGGTCTGATCGGCGACGTGCTCGCGGCGGAGGGCGCGCGGCTCACGACGGTGCGGGTCTTCGAGGGAGAGCCGGTGCCCGCCCACATCGCGCCCCACGACGCGCTCGTGGTGATGGGCGGTCCCATGGGCGTCTACGAGGTGGACCGGCATCCGCACCTCGCTGCCGAGATCGAGCTGATCCGGCGCGCGGTCGAGAGCGACATTCCCGTCCTCGGGGTCTGTCTCGGAAGCCAGCTCCTTGCGGCCGCGCTCGGCGCCATCGTCCGACCCGCACGAAAGGAGCTGGGCTGGTTCCCGGTGACTCTCGCGATGGATGACCCGCTATGGGCCGGCCTCCCCGGCGCGTTCACGGCGTTTCACTGGCACGGCGACGCCTTCGATCCGCCGCCGGGATCGGTCCCGCTCGCGTCCTCCGAGCTCACCCCTTGCCAGGGGTTTCGTCACGGGCCGCATATCGGGCTCCTCTTCCACATGGAGATGAGCGAGCCGATGATCCGGGCGCTCGTGGAGC
Source organism: Candidatus Eiseniibacteriota bacterium (assembly GCA_035273905.1). Classification (GTDB taxonomy): domain Bacteria; phylum Eisenbacteria; class RBG-16-71-46; order SZUA-252; family SZUA-252; genus WS-9. The sequence continues at coordinate 4,229 of DATEOQ010000249.1, forward strand.
ACGATCTCGCGTCGGGCTATGCGGACGTCGCAACGGCGGGACGCGCCCTCGACGAGCTCGCGCGGCACCTGCCCCCCATGCGAGCGCTCGCCCGCAGGGTCTTCGGCCGCGTGAGCGACGCGATGACGGGGAAGCCTCTCCGCGCGTGACGCACGGACGCGCGTCCTATACTCTAGGCACGCGATCGATGATCCTGTGAGGAGGGGACTGATGCCGACCGACGTCAAACAAGGAACCGCCGAGACCGCCAACCTGACCTACAACGGAACCTCGCTCTCGCTCCCCGTCATCAAGGGCACGGAGGACGAGACCGCGGTCGACATCGAGAAGCTCCGCTCGGCCACCGGGCTCATCACGCTGGACCCGGGCTACGGCAACACCGGCGCCTGCCGGAGCGCGATCACCTTCATCGACGGCGAGAAGGGGATCCTGCGCTACCGCGGCTATCCCATCGAGGATCTGGCCGCCCGGAGCACGTTCCTCGAGGTGGCCTGGCTCCTCATCCACGGCGAGCTCCCGACACGCGCCGAGCTCGACGGGTTCACGCACGAAGTCACCATTCACACGATGCTCCACCAGGACTTCGGCCGCTTCTTCGACGCGCTCCCCAAGGATGCGCACCCGATGCCGGTCTGCGCCGCCGCGGTGGGAGCGCTCGCCACGTTCTACCAGAAGCCCGAGAGCGAGCAGCAGATCCACGAGACGATCATCCGGCTCATCGCGAAGATGCCGACGATCGCGGCCAGCTCCTACAAGCACTCGATCGGGCAGCCGTTCGTGTATCCGCAGAACCGTCTGGACTACACCTCGAACTTCCTCAACATGATGTTCGCGGTGCCGAGCGACGCGTACGAGGTCGACCCGGTCCTCGCGCGGACCATCGATCTGCTCCTGATCCTGCACGCCGATCACGAGCAGAACTGCTCGACCAGCACGGTGCGCATGGTGGGAAGCTCGATGGCGAATCTCTACGCGAGCATCGCGGCGGGGATCAGCGCCCTCTGGGGCCCGCTCCATGGCGGCGCCAACCAGCAGGTGATCGAGATGCTCGAGCGGATCGCCGCGGAGGAGGGGAGCGCGGACAAGTTCCTCGCGAAGGCCAAGGACAAGAACGACACGACGCGGCTCATGGGCTTCGGCCACCGCGTGTACAAGTCCTACGACCCGCGCGCCGCGATCCTGAAGAAGGCCTGCAGCCAGGTCATCGAGCGGGTGGGGCAGTCGAGCCGGCTCCTCGAGATCGCCATGAACCTGGAGGAGATCGCGCTCAAGGACGAGTACTTCGTGAGCCGGAAGCTCTATCCCAACGTCGACTTCTACTCCGGCGTCATCTACCAGGCGCTCGGCATCCCGGTGAACATGTTCACGGTCATGTTCACGATCGGGCGTCTGCCGGGCTGGATCGCGCAGTGGCTCGAGATGCGCCGCGACAAGGATTTCCGCATCGGACGCCCGCGCCAGATCTATGTCGGCTCGCCCAAGCGAGCGTACGTGCCCATCGGCAACCGCAGCTAACCGCTTCGCCGCTCCAAGGGAGGTCGCATGGGACTTTGGTCCCATGCGGCTTCGTCGTCTCCGGGTGATAGCGTCATGGGTGCCGGACATCCAGTCGTCATTCCCGATCCCGGAGCGTGCACCGTGAAACCCAGATTCCGCAGCGTCGCCTTGGCGGCGGTTCTCGTCCTTGCTCTCTGCATCGCCTCGGCCTCAGCCAGTTCCCAGAGCCCGCCGCCCGCATCGAAGCGTCCGAACGTCGCGGTGGTTCGCGGCGAGCTCCTCGATCTGAGCTGCTGGCTCGCACGCGGCCTGTCGGGACCCCTTCATCAGGACTGCGCCAAGCGCTGCATCGCGTCCGGCGTTCCGATGGGGATCATCACGGCGGACAGCACCCTCTGGCTCCTCACGCAGGAGCACGGCCGCTCCATGGCGCCCGGGAGCTACGCGGGATCGCCAGACCCGTTCGTTCAATGCAAGGACTGGCCCTCGTATGTCGTCGAGGTGAGAGGGCTCGCGTCGACGCGGAACGGCGTCCACGTCATCGAGGTGGCGCGCGCGACGCTCGTCTCGAAGCCGGCCGCCACACCCTAGGCCCGCCCATGCGCGCCGCGCTCAATCCCTGCGAGCTCGAGATCGACCTCTTCTGCAGGGGCATCCGCATCGATTCCTCGTGCGCGCTTCTCGAGGACGGACGCGGCGTCTCGCGGACCCGCGCGGGCCTCGGATCCGGACTCGAGCTGACGCTCCCCGGCCCGCTCAAGGACATCTGGGTGAACGTGCCCGTGGAGGAGGACTTCGTGCGGGCGTCTCCCTATCGTCTCGTCAAGGCGCGCGGGGAGTACCGGATCGAGGACGATCGCTTCGACCTTCGCTATCCGGTGCGGGTTCCGGCGGAGCCCGCGTGGTACGGGCGCCGCACGTCGGCGGGGACGCCCATGCGGCGCGTCGGCGTGCTCCAGGGGACCTACCTCGGCATCTACATCTCGAACGCGTGCCTGTTCTGGTACTCGGACCCGTCGATGCACTGCCGGTTCTGCACCACCGGCGCCAATGTCGGGGTGAACGAGGTCGCGCTCAAGGGGCTCGAGGACGTGGTCGAGGTCTGCCGCGCGGCGAAGGAGGAGAGCGGGGTCACCTTCTTCCATTTCAACAGCGGATACTCGAAGCGCTGCCACGAGGAGGCGATGCCTTTCGTGAAGGCCGTGAAGGAGCGTGTGGGCGGCCTCGTCGGACTCCAGCTCATGCCGAGCCGGGATCTCTCCGTCTACGACCGGCTGATCGACCTCGGCGTGGACCACTTCTCCTTCTGCTACGAGTTCCACAACCCCGGCTATTTCGCCCGGTATCTCCCGGGCAAAGAGACGGCGCTCGGACAGCAGGCGTTCTTCGACGCGCTCGAGTACGCGGCGCGGAAGCTGGGGAAGGGTGCGGTCTCGGGGGAGATCATCGCCGGAGTCGAGCCGCTCGAGGACACGCTCCGCGCCATCGACTACATCACGAGCGTGGGCGCGTTTCCGACGGTGTGCATCTTCCGCCCGGTGATCGGCTCCGACATGGAGCGTCACCCGTCTCCGCGGTACGAGGACATGCGGGTCGTGTTCGAGCACGTGTACGAAGCATGCCGGCGCCATCGGATCCCGATGGGGCTCGCCCCCAACCTGGAGGTGAGTCTGGTCTGCCAGCCCGACGACACCCGCTATCTCGCGAAGCCGGGACTCACGACCTGGATGTACGAGGCCTGGCTCTCCGGCATGCGCCATATCGCGCAGCCCATGTTCCGGAGGCGGATGACTCCGCGCGTTCCATGCTGATCCGTTGGGGGGCGCCGGACGTCCCGCTCGCCGAACTCGACGCGCTGCCGTTCCTGGAGCGCGTGATGGGCGCGTTCGAGGATGGTCTCGAGCCCTTCCAGCTGGAGATCGGCCCCGGAGGTCTCGAGATCGCTCCGCTCGAACGGGGCAAGCCCGGCCGCTGCCGGCTCAAGCTCTTCCGGCCCAGGGAAGGGAAGGAGCGGTTCTGCGCGTTCTTCTACAAGCGCAGCAATCTCGCCTGGAGTCGGGACCGGTTCAGCTATGGCGGGGTGGAGCTCCGCCCGGAGCAGATGACCGACGAGGACGTGGCGAGCTGGCGCGCGTGGCTCCTCTCGGGCTTCGATCCGGAGCGCCGTCCCCCCCGGTGGCGCCGCGCCTTCCTCTTCGACGTTCCGGAATAGCTTGCTACTTCTCGCGCCCTTCGGCCACGTGCTCGAGCCGCTCGCGGGACGGGATCAGGAAGCTCTTCGCACCGGTGATCACGATCTTCTCGTGCCCCCAGCGCGAGAGCGTGCGGATGGCGGTCTCCACCGTCGTTCCGGTCAAGTCCGCGATCTCCTGCCGCGATAGTTGGAGCGGCACTTCGATCCCCTTCTTGGTTTCGGTCCCCATGCGCTCGGCGAGGCTCAGGAAGAGCTGCGCGATCCGCACCTCGACCTTCTGCCCGCGCATCTCCTCGAGCTTCCGCGTGAGCGCGACCACGAGCTTGGTCAGCTCGCGGATGCAGGCGCGGGCGAAATCGGGGTGACGGTCGAGCAGCTCGAAATAATCGCGCCGCGGAACGACGAGGAGCGTCACCGGCTCCATGGCGATCGCTCCGGCCGGGTAGGGGATGTAGTTGTAGACCGCGATCGCGCCGACCGGCTCTCCCTCGCCGAAGATCTCGAGGATCACGTCGGACGACTCCCCCTCCTTCACGATCTTCACCCGCCCGCGCACGATCACGGTCAGGGACTCGGACGGATCTCCCTCGCTCCAGAGCCGGTCGCCGCGCGTGTATTCGCGAATCGTGGCGACGGAGGCGATGCGCCCCTGGTCGTCGGGCGACAGGCCGCGAAAGAGGGGCGTCGAGCGCACCGCCTGGAGCACGCGCTCGGGCTGCGTTATGGCCATCGGGGCTTTCGGGGGAGCATATGACGGGCATCATACCGTTCCAGGCCTTCTGCCCTCAACCTGTGGTCCCGCCGACGATTGCCACGTCGCTGAGGGACCCGGAAATCGTATCGCTCCATGACCGCGATCATGGGCGATCCGCCTCCAATCTCCGACAATTCATCTCGTGATCCACACGGGAGGAACGATGGAATCGATCTTCGAGCGAATGAGGGAGGACCACCGCCGGGTGCTCGACGAGGTCGCGGCGATGGAGCAGGCCGTTGCGGGCGGCGCGGATCCGGTGCCGGCGGCGAGGGGCCTCGTGGCGCTCCTCGGACGGCAGTTCGGAAGCCACATGGCGGCCGAGGACGAAGTGCTCTATCCAGCATTGATGAACGCGCTCCCTGAAGCCCGCGCGAGCATCGAGCCGTTGTGCGCGGATCACGGTGCGCTCCGGATGATGCTCGCCGACCTCGAGGAGGCCCTCTCCCTGCCGGGAGATGATCGTGAGCAGGTGACGGTCCAGGTCCGCGACCTGGTGGACCTCCTCCGGATTCACATCCGGAAGGAGGAAGCGTTGGTGATCGGCATGGCGGAGCGGGTGCTCCGGCCGGCCGAGGTGGAAGCCCTGGCGGCCCGAATGAACCGCGGTCCGGCTCGATCCTGCGACCTGGGCCCGCGTCACGGACCTTCGAAAGGAGTGCAGTCATGAGGGGATGGGTGATGGTGACGATCGGACTAGCGGTTGCGCTCTCGCTGGCGGGATGCGGCGGTGGTGCGAAGGATGGCGAGGCCCCGGCCGCGAGCGCGACCTCGCCCCATGACACGGGTCCCCGCGCCGCCGAGGCGCCTGTGGACGAAGCCCTCGCCGAGCAGGGAGAGGCGCTCTTCAAGTCGAAGACGTGCTCGACGTGCCACGCGTTCGGCGCCCGCATCACGGGACCGGACCTGGCCGGCGTCACGCACCGCCGCTCGGCTGAATGGATGGAGCAGCAGATGCTGCATCCGGACGTGATGACGAAGGAGGATCCCATCTCCCACGAGCTCCTGGGCAAGTACGCCGTGCAGATGCCCAACTTGATGCTGAAGCCGGAAGAGGCCAAGGCATTGATCGAATATGCGAAGCACAAGGACAAGGAGCTCGAAGAAGCCGGCAAGCTGACGGCGGCCAACACGCAAGGGAGGTAGTGCCATGAAACGCTCGCTCGGTGCGGTTCTTCTGGGTCTGGCCCTGATCGCGGCGGTTCTCGCGGTCGGGTGTGCGGGGAAGGGAGGTGGCACGGCCTCGCAGAAGGTGTACGTGAAGCCGGGCGAGTACGACACGCACTACGCCTTCCTCTCCGGCGGCCACTCCGGCCAGGTCTTCGTGTACGGCCTCCCGTCGTGCCGGCACATCACCACGATTCCCGTCTTCACCCCCGAGCCCGCGAGGGGCTACGGCTTCGACGAGGAGTCGAAGGCCATGCTGGGCGGATTCACCTGGGGGGACGCGCACCACCCCGGCCTCTCCGAGACGAACGGGGACTACGACGGCCGGTGGCTCTTCATCAACGACATGCCGCACGCGCGCATCGCGCGGATCGACTTGAAAGACTTCACCACGCACGAGATCTACGGGCCCATTCCCAACATCTCGGCGGCGCACGCGTGCCCGTATCCGACGCCGAACACGGAGTACGTGTTCGCGGCCTCCCGGTTCTCGGCCCCCGTGCCCACGACGAAGGTCGCGAAGGTCGCCGACTACAAGAAGGACTTCAATGGCATCATCGCGGGAATCAAGGTCGATCCGAAGGGGCACATGTCGATGGGCTTCGAGATCCTGATGCCGCCGTTCGACTGGGATCTCTCCGACGCCGGCAAGGGCCCGAGCATGGGGTGGCAGTTCTTCACCTGCTACAACAGCGAAGAGGCCTACGACTCGCTCGAGGTGAAGGCGTCGCAAAACGAGATGGACTACCTCGCGGCGGTGAACTGGAAGGAAGCCCAGAAGGCCGTGGACGCCGGCAAGGCGCACATGATCGCCGGCGCTCCGGTGCTCGATCCCAAGGAGGTCCCGGGAATCGTGTACCTGATCCCGACGCCGAAGAGCCCGCACGGCTGTGACGTGAACCCGACGGGCGAGTACATCTGCGCCTCGGGCAAGCTCCAGGCCGAGGTCTCGGTCTTCAGCTTCAAGAAGATGGCGGCTGCGATCGACGCGAAGAAGTTCGACGGCGACGCCGCCGGGATCCCGGTCCTCCGCTACGAGGACGTGCTCGAGGCGAAGGTCCCCGTGGGCCTCGGCCCGCTCCACACCGAGTTCGACGGTAACGGCAACGCCTACACGTCGCTGTTCCTGGACTCGCAGATCGCGAAGTGGAAGGTCGGCTCGTGGAAGGTCATCGACAAGATCGACGTCTACTACTCGATCGGCCATCTCGTCGCGGCGGAAGGCTGCACCATGCACCCGACCGGCGAGTACCTGCTGGCGCTCGACAAGCTCTCGAAGGACCGCTACGTGTCGGTCGGACCGTCGCATCCGGAGGGAGCGCAGCTGATCGACCTCCGCGGACCGAAGATGGAGCTCCTCTACGACTTCCCGACGTACCCGGAGCCGCACTACGGCCAGATCATCGCGGTGTCGAAGGTGAAGACCGAGAAGATCTACTCGCTCGCCGAGAACTCGGACCCGGCGGCCGTCAAGACGGCCGATGAGGCGCGCGTGGAGCGCAAAGGGAGCCGCGTCGACGCCTACCTCCTGGCGGTGCGTACTCACTTCACGCCCGACGTGCTCCACGTCGCTCAGGGGGACACCGTCTACTTCCATCTGACGAACGTGGAGCAGGACGAGGACATCACGCATGGGTTCGGAATCCTGAACTCGAACATCGACATGCAGGTCGAGCCGGGCGAGACGAAGACCGTGCGCTGGGTCGCGACGAGGGCGGGGATCACCCCCTTCTACTGCTCCAACTTCTGCAGCGCGCTGCACCAGGAGATGCAGGGCTACATCGAGGTCGCTCCGGCGGGCACTCACATCGCCGCCGTTCAGCGTCCCACCAAGAAGCAGGTCGAAGAGGTCGCGGCGGCCATCGGCCGCTAAGTACGAGTGGCGCGGGGCCGCTTGGGCGGCCCCGCCCTTCATCGGAGGAAGCCATGGTTGCGTACTGGTGGGGATCGTTTCCGAAGGCCGAGCGCCGGCTCATCCTGATCGCGGCTCTGGTCCTCATCCCCGTCTTCTTCCTGCCGGTGCTTCCGATCTGGGTCATGAAGCTCCGGGCGCCGCAGTATCCCGAGGGGCTCACCCTCACCATCTACACGAATGCCATCCGGGGTGATCTCCAGAAGATCAACACCCTGAACCATTACGTGGGGATGCACCCCATCACCGCGTCGGACTTTCGCGAGTTCACGTACCTGCCCCAACTCCTCACGCTGTTCGGGTTCATGGCGCTCGTCGCGGCGCTCGTGAATCGGCGCATCATCGCGCTCCTAGGCTGGCTCGCGTTCACGGGCTTCGCCATCTACATGTTTCGCGACTACGCGTACTGGCTCTGGCACTACGGCCACGACCTGAATCCGCGCGCCGCGATCAAGCTGGACGCGTTCACGCCGCCCCTGATCGGGTACTCGAAGATGGCCAACTTCAAGGTCTGGAGTCTGCCGGGTCCTGGAACCTGGCTCCTCGGGCTGGCCTGGCTCCTTGGACCCATCGCGATCTGGCTAGAGTGGCGGGACAGGAAGCACACCCAGACTGCAGTCGCGGCCGCGCTCGTCGTGCTCGGCCTGATCGCGGCGCCGGAACGGTCCATGGCGTCCGAGATCACCGTTCCGGCCCGTCCCGGCGCGCTCGCCGGCGCACTCGCCCGCGCCCATGAGGGAGACACCGTGACGCTCCTTCCTGGCATCCACCGCGGGCCCGTGCGTGTCGATCGCGCACTGATTCTCCGGGGAGGGCCGGGGGTCGTCCTCGAAGGCTCGGGCACCGGCAGCGTGCTCGAGGTCATCGCGTCAGGCACGGTGGTCGAGGATCTCGCCGTCCGGGGGAGCGGACGGCGCGTCATCACCGCCGACGCCGGCGTCCGCATCCTCCAGGCCACCGACGTCATCCTGCGCCGCCTCACGATCGACAACGTGCTCTACGGCGTGTATGCCGAGCGCACGGATCGCTTGCGCGTGGAGGGCTGCCGTCTCGAGGGCTCCGTGCGCCCCATGGACGAGGACGGCTCCGGCAACGGCATCCACCTCTGGTACGTCCACGACGCGACGCTCGCTCGGAACACCGTCGAGCACTTCGCCGACGCGGTCTACCTCTCGTTCGCGGATCGGACGGGCGTCGCCGGCAATCGCCTCCAGTGGAACGGGCGCTACGGCCTTCACACGATGTACTGCCAGGGGACCCGGCTCACGGGGAACCTCTTCACGCACAACGTGGCGGGCTGCGCGATCATGTTCTCGAACGATCTCCTGGTCGTGGGGAACGACCTCGTGTCGAATCGCGGTCCCCGCACCTACGGCCTCCTCCTCCGTGACTGCTCCGCGGGCACGTTCCGGAACAATCGGCTCGTCGACAACACGATCGCCATGTTCCTCGACAACTCGAATCGGAACCGGCTCGTCGGCAATCTCTTCCAGGACAACGGGTGGGGGATGCTCCTCTATTCATCGTGCGCCGGAAACGTCGTCGCGGGGAACACGTTCCTGAACAACGACTATCCGGTCGCGCTCGACATGCGGCACTCGGACAATCGCTTCGATGACGGCCGGTCCGGGAACTACTGGGGCGAGAACGAAGCGTACGACCTGAACGGCGACGGCCGGAGCGACGTCCCGTACTCGCCGGTGAGCGCGTTCGCGTTCCTCTCGAAGCAATATCCGGATCTCTCGCTTCTCGCCAAGAGCCCCGCGGTCGCCGCGATCGCCGTGGCGGAGCGGGTGTTTCCGAGCCTCCGGCCGAGCGACATCGTCGACGAGCATCCGCTGATCCGTCCCGCGGCCGAGGCGAAGGCTCCGGACATGGCCGCCCGCACGGCCGGTCCGTCATGGGTGTCGGCGGTCGCGTTCGGCGGCCTCCTGGCCGCCGGAGTCGCGGGCCTCGCCGTGCGGGGGCGCGCATGATCCAGGTCGAGGGAATTCGCAAGCGCTTCGGCGCGATCGTGGCGGTGGACGGGCTCGACTTCGCCGTGGAGCCGGGCGAGACCTTCGCGCTCATTGGTCCGAACGGCGCTGGGAAGACGACCACGCTCAAGATGCTCCTCGGACTCGCCCGTCCCGATGCGGGACGCGTCCTCATCGGACCGGACCGCCTTCCGCCGCACGACCCGCGCGCGCGCCGCGCGCTCGGCTACGTGCCGCAGCGGGTCGAGTTCGCCCCCGCGCGCACGGTGCTCGAGGTGCTCCGCTTCTTCGCGGACCTGAAGGGGCTCGACTCGACCGCGGTCGGAGAGGCGCTCGAGCGCGTCGGGCTGGAGAGCCACGCGGGACGGCGCGCGGGCGAGCTGTCGGGCGGGTACACGCAGCGCCTCTCCCTCGCGCAGGCGCTCCTCGGCGATCCGTCGCTCCTCATCCTCGACGAGCCGACGGGCAGCCTCGATCCCGAGGCGACCTGGGAATTTCGCTCCCTCGTCGAGCGGCTCCGCGAGGAAGGGAAGACGATCGTGCTGAGCTCCCACCTCCTGACCGAGGTCGAGCGGATCGCGGATCGCGTGCTGATCCTTCTGGACGGCCGCGCGGTCCAGATCGAGCGCATCGACGACCTGCGCCAGCGCCAGCTCCGCGCGAGCCGGCTCAAGGTCGAGACCAAGGGTGATGCCGCGGTGGCGGAGCCGGTGCTCCGGAGACTCGAGGTCCCCTTCGAGCGGTCGGGGGCGCGCGAGCTGCTCATCGGGGCGTCCAATGGACGGAGCCTCGAGGTCCTCGATGCCCTCCGCGGCGCCGGCGTCGAGCTGCGCTCGTTCCACCTGCAGGGCCCGACGCTGGAGGAAACGTTCCTGTCGGTGGTCCGAGGAGGGCGTCGCGATGCGTAGCGGTTGCCGGGCGTTAGCGGGATGGCTCGCCACCGCGGCGTTCCTGGTCGCCATCGGCTGTGCGCGCAACGAAGGTCCGCGCGTCCACATCGGCTCCCCCTGCGCTTCCTGCGGCATGGCGACCCGGGACACCCACTTCGCGTGCGTGCGCGGGAGCGGTGGACACTACCGCCAGTTCGATTCGATCGAGTGCCTGCTCCGGGACGGTCCGGCGCGTTCCGGAGAATCGATCTACCTGCCGGACTACGACGACGGCCGGCTCTGCCTCGCCGACACGGTCTGGGTGGTGCAGGGCTCGTTCCCCACACCCATGGGCGGTGGCCTCGCCGCGTTCGCGACCGAGGCATCGGCCCGGGACGTCGGTGCGCACACGAACGGGCGCATCGGTCGTCTCCAGCAATTCGTGGGAAAGGCCAGGTCGTGACACGCCGCTACCTCGTTCTCCTGGCCGCCGTGCTCGTGCTGGGGATGGCGCTCAGCTTGATCGCGCGCTCGGGGCGGTTGCAGTCCGGCCAGGCGCCCGCGCCCGCGAACGCTCCTGCGCCGCGCCTGCCCGTGTCGATTCACGTCCGTGACGGTGCGATCACGCCGAGCGAATCGGTGGTGCCCCTCGGCTCGCGCGTCGCGCTCGAGGTCGTGAACGACGGTCGCCACGAAGTGGAGGTCACGCTCGCCGGCTACGAGGGCCGCCTTCCCGCGCTGCACGTGGCGGGCATCGCGGCGGCGCACGGCGAGTTCACGGCCGATCGCCCCGGCGAGGATTTCGCTTGGCTGGTGGACGGTCGCCCCGCGGGCCGGCTCCGGGTCGCGGGCTCCCATCTCATCGAGGGACACCGCTGATGAACGCCCCCATGCATCGCATTGCCGTCATCGCGCGCGAGGAATACCGGCGCACGATCGAATCGCGCTGGCTCTTCCTCTTCTCCATCCTGTTCGCGCTCGTCGTGCTGGCGCTCTCGTTCTTCGGCCTCGCGCAGAGCCAGGAAGTGGGCTTCCAGGGATTCGCGCGGGTCACCCTGAGCCTCCTCAATCTCTCGCTCTTCCTCGTTCCGCTCGCGGCGCTCCTTCTCGGCGTGACGAGCCTGAGCGGCGGCGCAGAATCCCTGTCGCTCCTGCTCGCGCAGCCGGTCGCGCGCGGCGAAGTGCTGGCGGGGAAGTTCCTGGGGCTCGGCGCGGCCCTCACGGTGGCGCAGGCGGTCGGATTCGGAGGGGGAGGGCTCGTCGTGGCCTGGAACGCGGGCGCGGCGCAGGCCCCCGCGTTCCTCGTCCTCACGCTTCTGTCGATCGCGCTCGGGTGGCTGTCCGTGTCCGCCGCGCTCCTCGTCGCCGCGATCTGGCCCGATCGCCTGAAGGCAATGTCGGCCGCGCTCACACTCTGGCTCCTGATGGTGGTGGCCTACGATCTCGTGATCCTGGGAGCGACCGCGCTCCTCCACGGCGCGCCGCTTCAGGCTGTGCTCCTGCCGGCGCTCCTCGTCAATCCGGTCGACCTCGTGCGGGTTCTGACCACGCTTGCCGTGGGATCGGGCGCGCTCCTGGGTCCGACGTCCGCCGTGCTGGTTGGCTTCTTCGGAACGGCGGGCGGTGCGGCCCTCGGCCTCGCGGTCCTCCTGGTCGAAACCGTCGCGCCGCTCTGGATGGCGGGGCGCATCATCCACGCGCGCGACTGGTGATGGCCCCGCTCGCGCGCTTCGTCGCGGACCCTTACCGGCCCCTCTTCACGCTCGGCATTCTCGAAGCGCTCGCCGCCGCGCTCGTCTGGCCGCTCCACGCCGCGGGCTGGATCGCGTATCCGGCGCCGCTCCACTGGACCCTCATGGTCCAAGGATTTCTCGCGTCCTTCGTGCTCGGCTTCATGCTCACGGCCTACCCTCAGTTCCATCACACGCGAAAGACGGAGCCGTGGGAGACGATCGTGGTGGTTGCGCTCTTGCTGG
>DATEOQ010000250.1:0-2687 GCA_035273905.1 Candidatus Eiseniibacteriota bacterium
CGGGCAGGAGCCCCTGGGCATCCAGCTCGACCAGCGCGTCCTTTTGCTCCGACTTGTGAACGGGTTTCCCCTTCGCATTCAGGCGAACGTAGTCCACGACCACGGCGTCCCCTGGGGCGGCCTCGCGCTCGACAGGCGACCAGTCGGCGGTGCGCTGACGCAGCTCCTCGAGCGACTTCTCCACCTCACCCTCGGGAATCGAGACGTCCTGCGACGGTACGCTCAGCTCGAAGTAGTCGCGCGGCGTGATCGTGGGCCGCACGTCGACCACGGCCTCGTAAGAGAGCGGCTGCCCCTTGTCGAACCGGATCTTCTCGATCTGCGGGTACGACACGGGCTCGATCCGGTGCTCCCGCACGGCGGCCTCGTAGGTGCGCTTGACCGCACGCTCGAGCACTTCGTGCTCCATCGAGTGGCCGAACTGGAGCTCCAGGACGTTTCGCGGAGCCTTCCCCTTACGGAACCCCGGCAGGACCGCCCGGCGCCGGTAATCCTCGAGGATGGCGTCGTAGTCCTCGTTCAGCTCCTCGGGCGTGACCTCGATCAGGAGAACCTTCTGGGAGGCTCCAGCTTCGCTGTCGCGGACTTCGACCTTCAAATCGCTTCTCCCCTGTCGGTTAGGGCATTGGACGGGCCGGCTCGGCTCTCCTGCGGTGGCCCCTTCAGATGCGCCAGGGCGCCGGGAGGACCAAATCGGCCCTAAATTCGTGGCTATCAGGGCACTATCGCCTGTCCGAGGCCGGCATTCTAGCAGATTCCCGCCGCTGGACCCAGGGTGGGCTGGAGCGGGGGACGAGAAGGCTAGTGCACCTCCTAGAGAGGTGGACGGTCCGGTTTGCGGATGTTGGTGCGAGAGGGGGGAGTTGAACCCCCACGAGTTTCCTCACGGGATCCTAAGTCCCGCGCGTCTGCCAGTTCCGCCACTCTCGCGTCGGGTACCCCGCGAGGGAATGTACCACGGAAGTGCTTATGGTTCAAGAGGATGCTGCTAGGACGATTGCCGATCCAGAACCGCCTCCGCGACCCGCGCCACGACTTCGTACCGGCCGAACGACGGCATGAGGTACGCCCCCTCGACCAGATCCCGCGCCTCGAGGAGGAGCTTCCGGCACATGTCCACGCCGATCGCGATCCCCTTCTCGCCCGCCGTCCGCATCGCCTCGCGGGCGTGGTCCGGGACGTGGATGCCGGGAACCTCGTTGTGGAGGAACTCGGCGTGCCGGTGGCTCTGGAGCGGCAGGAGCCCGAGCAGGATTGGAACCCGCTTCTTCCCCATCTTGCCTAGCTTGTCGAGGAACTTCGCGAGCGTCTCGAGCTCGTAAACGGGCTGCGTCATCGCGAACTCCGCACCCGCATCCATCTTCCTCTGGAAGCGATCCAGCTCCTCGTCGAGCGTCTCCGCCGTTGGATTCACCGCGCAGCCGATGACGAACGTGGTCGGCTCGCCAATCGAGTTTCCACCGAGATCGGTGCCCGCGTTGAGCCGCTTCAGCACCCCGATCAACCCGATCGAATCCACGTCGAACACCGCGGTCGCGTTCGGATAGTCCCCCGCGCGCGGCGGATCGCCGGTCAACGCGAGGATGTTCCGGATCCCGAGCGCGTGCGCGCCCATGAGGTCCGACTGGATGCCCATGAGATTCCGGTCGCGGCAGGTGAAGTGGAGGATCGTCTCGATCCCCACCTGGTGTCCGATCATCGAGGCGAGCGCGATCGAGGACATGCGAACCCTGGCCATCGGACTGTCGGCGACGTTGATGAAGTCGACGCCGGCGTCCTTCAGGAATTGCGCCCCCTCGATCATCTTCTTGGGCCGCGCACCGCGCGGTGGATCGACCTCGACCGAGACCACGAACTCCTTCGCCGCGAGCTTCCGCGCGAGGGTCGACCTCGACGTAGGGTCGGTCCTCGCGGTGGTCTCCTCGATCACGATCGCCGGCCCCGCGCTCGGAGGCGATGGTGCCAGAGGCGCCGGAGTTCCGGCCGCGGCGCGAAGCGCGTCCCGCATCTTCCGCGTGTGTGTTGGCGTCGTTCCGCAGCACCCACCCACGAGGCGCGCGCCTGCCGCCGTGAACCGCTGCGCGTACTCCGCGAGATATTCGGGCGAGCTCAAGTAGACGAAGCGGCCGTGCACGAACCTCGGGAGTCCCGCGTTCGGCATCACAGAAATCGGAAGGTCGCTGCGACGCTTCAGCCGCTCCACGATCTCGAGGAGCTTCTGCGGCCCCACGCTGCAATTGGCTCCGAGGAGGTCCACCTTCTTCCCCAGCACCGCATGCACCACGTCCTCGGGGTAGGAGCCGTACAGCGTGCGACCGTCCTCGGTGTAGGTCATCTGGACCACGAGCGGCACGTCCCCCGTCACGCTCCGCACGGCGTCGATCGCGATGAGCGCCTCGGCCATGTCGGTCTGGGTCTCGAGGACGATGAGATCCACACCGCCCTCGACGAGACCCTCCGCCTGCTCGCGATACGCGTCGTACGCCTCCTCGCGCGTGATCGTGCCGAGCGGCGCGACCGGCTTCCCGAGCGGCCCCATCGAGCCCGCCACGAACACCGCCTCGCCCACTTCCTCGCGCGCGTTCCGCGCGATCTGCGCGCCGGCGCGATTCACGCGACGCGCCGTCTCGGTGGCGCCGTGCGCGGCAAGCCGGTAGCGATTCCCGCCGAAGGTATTGTTCTCGATC
>DATEOQ010000251.1:0-5074 GCA_035273905.1 Candidatus Eiseniibacteriota bacterium
GGCCGCGCCCGGCTGGAATCGCGGTGACCAGGCGCTCCGCCTCCCCGGCGTGCGCGAGCGCCATCGCATCGTGCGCGCGCACGAGCACGAGGGGACGCTTCGTCCCGATCGCGGCCCCCTTGGCCCACGCGAGCCCGATGCGAAGTCCCGTGAAGGATCCCGGCCCCTCGTTCACCGCGAATGCGCTCACGGCGCCGAGGCCCACGCCGGCGGTCTCGAGCAGGCGCCCGACCGCCGCGGAGAGGCCGCTCGCATGGCCGCCCGTCGGGAGGGTCTCGATCGCGTCCCCTCGCCCGTCGCGCGCGAGCGCGACCGAGCCCTCGGGGGCCGACGTATCAATTCCCAGGATGTAGGGCATGCTGCCACCGATCGCGGTCGAGGAGCCCGTCGCGCGCCGCCTGATTCCAGCGGGCGCCGTGCGGGCGGACGCGCAGCTCGCGTCCCGGCCCGTCCAGATAGCGTAACGATAGATCGAGCCGCTCCGCCGGGAGATTCCCCTCGGCCCGGTCGGCCCACTCGATCAGGACGACGGCTCCCGGCTCGGCGAGATCCTCGAGCGCGAGGCCCTTGAGCTCGCCTGCCGAGCGAAGCCGGTAGAGATCGGCGTGCACGACCGGCACGGGGCCCGGATGCACCTCGACCAGCACGTACGTCGGGCTCCGCCCTCGCGCGCCCGGGGAGAGCGACTCCAAGATCCCCGAGACGAGGGTCGTCTTCCCCGATCCGAGATCGCCCACGAGCGCGACCCAGTCTCCCGGCCGGAGGAGCGTCCCGAGGTGACGCCCGAACGAGCGGGTCTCCCCCTCGGTGCGCAGGAGCGAGCGAAGCTCGATGTCCATCCCGTCCATCATCCCTTGGGCATCAGCGTCGCCACGGGGAGGATCATCTCCTCGAGCGAGATGCCGCCGTGCTGGAAGCTCCCGCGGTACTTGCTCTCGTATTCGTGGAACTTGGTGGGATAGATGAAATAGAAGTCTTCCTTCGCGAGGATGTACTGCTTGTGCGGCTGGTCCGCCGGCAGCTTGAACCGGGCGGGATCCTTGATCGACACCGCCTGCTTGGGATCGCTCCCCAGATTGGTCCCGTACTTGAAGCGCAGGTTGGTCGAGGTCTCGCGATTTCCGTAAACGAGCGCGGAGCGGCGGCTCAGGATCGCGCCGTGGTCCGTGGTCACCACCACCACCTGGTCCTGGCGCGCCATCACCTTGAGCGCGTCGAAGAGGGCCGAGTGGCGGAACCACGAGTTCATGACCGACCGGAACGCGGACTCGTCGGGCGCCAGCTCTCGCAGGAGATCGGACTCCGAGCGGCCGTGCGTGAGCATGTCGAGAAAGTTGAACACCATCGCGACGAGCGGGATGTTCTGGTACGTGACGACGTTCCGCCGGACGTTGGCCGCCTCGTCCGTGTTGTAGATCTTGAGGTACTTGAGTCCCGACGGCAGCTTGATCCCGATCCGCGCGAGCTGGTGCTCGAGGAGCTGCCGCTCGTAGCGGTTCTTGCTTCGCTCGTCCGAGGAGATCTCCTGCCAGAGCTCGGGATGCTCCTTCTGGATCTCGCTCGGGAAGAGCCCCGAGAAGATCGCGTTCCGCGAGTACGGCGTCGCGCTCGGGAGGATCGAGAGCTGGTAGTCGACCGTGATGTCGTAGAGCGGGCGGAGCAGGGGCTCGATCCTGAGCCACTGGTCGAGCCGCATGCAGTCGATGACGATGAGCGTGACGCGCTTCCCTTCGCGGAGGTGGGGCGCCACCCATCGCTCCACCACGTCGGTCGAGAGCGCCGGCCGGTCCGTTCCCATGAGCCAGCCCTCGTAGGACTTCTCCACGTGGTCCGAGAACTCGAGGTTGAGCTCGCGGCGCTGATCGTTCTGCGCCTGCTTCAGGCCCGGATCGTCGACCTGGTCCAGCTCCACGTCCCACTGCGCGCTCCGCGCGTAGAGATCGATCCAGCCGCGCCAGTCGAGCGTGCTCGGGGCCTCCACTCGGAGCCGCGCGAGCTCGGCGACGTAATCGCGCGCGCGGCGGCTTTCTTGTAATCGGTCCGACTCGAGCAGCCGCTTCAAGGCGAGGAAGATCTGCTGCGGGCGGACCGGCTTCAGCAGGAAGTCGTCGATGCGACGCCCGATCGCCTCGTCCATGAGCGACTCGGCCTCGTTCTTGGTCACGAGGACGACGGGCACCGTGGGGTCCTTCTCCTTGATCGCTTCGAGCGTCTTGAGTCCGCCCATGCCGGGCATGGACTCGTCGAGAAGGACGGCGTCGAACTTCTCGCGCGAAGCGCACGCCACCGCGTCGTGTCCGTTCGAAACCGGCGTCACCAGGAACCCCTTCTCCTCGAGCAGGAGGATGTGGGGCTTCAGGAGATCGATCTCGTCGTCGGCCCAGAGGACCTTTCGAGGCGTGGCGTTCATGAACCCTACGTTGGTTGGGTCGCGCGGGAATCGGGGGGAGGCGGTACGGGCAGGGCCACGGCCACCGCGGTCCCGCGGCCGGGCACGCTCTCCACGATGGCGATGCGTCCCCCATGGTACTCGGCGACCACGCGCCTCGCAAGCGCGAGCCCCAGGCCCCAGCCGCGCCGCTTCGTCGTGAAACCGGGCGTGAACGCGCGGCGCCGCTCCTCCGGGGTCATGCCGCGGCCGTTGTCGCGCACGATCAGCTCCACGGTGCGATCGTCGCGCAGCCAGCGCACGGTCACCTCGATCCACCCGTCCGGCTTGTCGATCGCGTCCATCGCGTTTCGAAGCAGGTTCTCCACCACCCACTCGAAGAGCTCCCGGTGCACGCGGACGCGCGGCACCGGCTCGTAGCGCTCCTCGATCCGGATCGCGTGCCCCAGGTGCGGGAGGCGCGTGCGGAAGTAGTCCACGGTCCCCGCGGTGATCTCGACGAGGTCCCCTTCCTTGAGCGTGGGGAGCGAGCCCACCTGTCCGAAGCGGAGCGTCACCTTCTGGAGCCGCCCGAGATCGCGGTCCATCTCGTCCAGGATGTCGCGGGTCCGCTCCGGCGTGAGGCGCGCGGGCGGGCTCTCGCGCAGGAGCGCGGTCCATCCCATCAGGGACGAGAGCGGCGTCCCGAGCTGGTGCGCCGTTTCCTTCGCGAGCGCCGTCCAGAGCGAGCGCTGCTCTGCCGCCATGAGGCTCCGGAGGCCGGTGTAACCGAAGAGGAGGAGCACGAGGATCACGAAGAGCTCGAGATACGGAAGCCACCGGAGCTCTTTCACGAGCTTGGGCTCGCCGTAGTGCACCTTGCCGAGCGCCCCGTTCTTCCCGACCTGCACGATGTCGATCGGCTGATGGATGCGGTCGAGCCGCTCCACGATGTGCTGGATCCGCTCCACCTCGGGCGGCGCCACGCCGGTCTCGGCGGCGCGCTCGAGCACCGAGTCGGGGATGGCGTCCGACGGGATTCCGATTTCCTTCCACGCGCGGGCGATCCCGACCGGATCGGTGAGGACCACGGGGAAGTCGATGCTCCGCACGACGTCCCGGAAGATGGGACGTACCGTGGGATCCTCCACCGCCTGGAACGTGGCCACGGCGAAGAACCGGGCCAGCACGTCGCACCGAGCGCGGGTTTCCTCGTTCAGCCGCCGGATCATCGCGTTCGAATGCGCGACGAGCACGAGCATGAGAACGAGGACGGCGAGGAAGAACCAGATCCGGTAGGAAAGGCGGCGCGTGGGGAGCGCGGGCATCGCGTCCCCTACGCGGGGGTGATCTCGCGGACCCCGTCGAGGTAGGGCACGAGCGCCTCGGGAACCCGTACGGTGCCCTGCTCGGTCTGGTGCGTCTCGAGCAGCGCCGCGAAGGTGCGCGGGAGCGCCACGCCCGACGCGTTCAGCGTGTGCACGTACTCGGGCTTGCCCCCGCGCTCGGGGCGGAACCGGATGCCCGCGCGTCGCGCCTGGAAATCCTCGAAGTTGCTGCACGAGGACACCTCGAGCCACTTCTTCTCGCCCGGCGCCCAGGCCTCGAGGTCGTAGCACTTCGCGGCGGCGAAGCTGAGATCGCCCGCCGCGAGGAGCAGCACGCGGTACGGGAGCTCGAGCGCCCGGAGCACGGCCTCGGCGTTCGCGCGCAGGGATTCGAGCTCGTCATACGACGTCTCGGGTCGCACGAACTTGACCAGCTCGACCTTGTCGAACTGATGGACGCGGAGCATGCCGCGCGTATCGCGCCCCGCGGCTCCCGACTCCTTGCGGTAGCTCGCGCAGTAGGCGGTGTGATAGAGCGGCAGCTTCTCTCCCTCGAGGATCTCCTCCCGGTAGACGTTCGTGACCGGAACCTCGGCCGTCGGGTTGAGGAAGAGATCCTCCCCCTCGAGCCGGTACATGTCGTCCTCCATCTTGGGGATCTGCCCCGTTCCGAAGAGACAGTCGCGCCGGATGAGATGCGGCGGCGACAGCTCGACGTAGCCGTGCTTGCGCGTGTGGAGATCGAGCATGAACTGGATCAGCGCTCGCTCGAGCCTGGCCCCCTTCCCGGTGAAGAGGAGGAATCCGCTTCCCGCGATCTTGGCGGCGCGCGCGAAGTCGAGGAGCCCGAGCGACTCGGCCAGCTCCCAGTGGGGCTTCGGCTCGAAGGAGTACGTCGGGATCTCGCCCCAGCTCGCGACGACCTGGTTGCCCGTGGCGTCGGCGGCGCGCGGCGCGGACTCGTGCGGCACGTTGGGGATCCAGATCTGGATCGACTCGATCGATTGCTCGAGCTCGGCCAGCGTCCCGTCGAGATCCTTGATCTCGTCCCCCACCCGCTTCTGGGCGGCCACGGCGTCGCTCGCATCCTGGCCCGCCTTCTTCTTCTTCCCGATCTCTTCGGACGCCTTGTTCCGCTCGGCCTTGAGCGTCTCGACCTTCACGAGGAGCGCGCGGCGCTCCTCGTCCAGGTGGAGGAGCCGGTCGATGTCGACGGAGCACTTCTTCCATCCGACCGCTTCGCGCACGCGGTCGGTCTCGGTGCGGACGCGCTTGAGATCGAGCATCGGCTACCGGACGGCCGCGGCGAGGATGCGCCGGGCTCCTTCGAGGATGAACCGTCGCGCGAGCCTCCGGCCGATCTCCGCCTCTTCGCCCG
>DATEOQ010000252.1:0-5196 GCA_035273905.1 Candidatus Eiseniibacteriota bacterium
CACCGCAGGCCGCTGCCCCCGCGCCTCAGGCGCCCGCACCCTCGCGTCCCGCCCCGGCACCGGCTCCCGCGCATGCCACGGCCGTGGCCGAGCCGCCGTCCACCGACGGCCAAAGGCTCAGCCCCGCGGTGCGGAAGCTCGCGAAGGAGCACCAGGTCGACACCGCGCAGATCCGCGGCTCGGGCATGGGCGGCCGGGTCACGCGCGAAGACGTCCTCACCCATCTCGAAGCGCGCAAGGTCGCGGCGTCGGCGCCGTCCATGGCTCCCGCCGCGTCGCCGGGCCGCGCTCCCGAGGCCGCGCCCCAGGCCAAGCCGTTGAAGCCGATCCCCTCCGCCGCGTTCGCCGCGGCCGGAGCGCGCGAGTCGGAGCGGAAGCCGCTCACGAACATCCGGAAGAAGATCGCCGAGAACATGGTCAAGTCGCGTCACACGGCGGCGCATTGCTCGTCGTGGGACGAGGTGGACATGACCAACCTGGTCGAGCTCCGCAAGAGACTTAAAGATCGGGTGCGCATGGAGTACGGCATTGGGCTCACCTACATGCCGTTCATCATGCGGGCGGTCGTGCGGGCGCTGAAGGAGTACCCGATCCTGAACGCCTCGATGACCGACACCGAGGTGGAGCTGAAGAAGTACTACAACATCGGCGTCGCCGTGCACCGCGACCAGGGGCTCATCGTCCCGGTCGTGCACGATGCGGATCGGAAGACGCTCCTCCAGCTCGCGGCCGAGATCGACGATCTGGGCCGGCGCGCGCGGAACGACAAGCTCACGCTCGATGACATCCAGGGCGGCACGTTCACGATCACGAACGCGGGCATGTTCGGCGCGACGGCGTCGACGCCCATCATCAACGTGCCCGAGGTCGGCATCCTGGGCGTGCACCTGATCCAGGAGCGTCCCGTGGTGCGGGATCACCGGATCGCGGTCCGCTGGATGATGAACCTCGTCATCTCGTTCGATCACCGTCTTGTCGACGGCACCCCGGCGGTCCAGTTCCTCCACCGCGTGAAGGAGCTTCTCGAGGATCCGGAGAGCTGGCTCCTGGACTCGATCGGATGACCCCGTCGAGGGCGCCCATTCCGTTGTACGACCTGGGCCGCGTGCCATACCGCGCGGCCCTTTCGTTTCAGCACCGCGCGGTGGAGACGCGGGCGCGCGGCGAGTCGCCCGACGTGCTCTACACGATGGAGCACGAGCCCGTGCTCACCTTGGGACGCTCCACCGAGCCGGGCACGCTCAAGGCGAGCGCGGCCGAGCTCGCGCGCCGCGGCATCGAGGTGATCCCGGTCGAGCGTGGCGGTGACGTCACCTACCACGGACCCGGGCAGATCATCGGCTATCCGATCGTCGACCTCGCGGGACTCCCGGGCGGACGCGATCTCCATCGCTATCTGCGCGATCTCGAGGAAGCGCTCCTCCGCATGCTCGCGACGTACGGGTTGACCGCGGGACGGCGCCCTCCCTACACGGGCGTCTGGGTCGGCGACCGGAAGGTCGCCGCCATCGGTGTCGCGGTGCGGCGCTGGGTCGCGTTCCACGGCTTCGCGTTGAACGTCGATCCCGATCTCACGCACTTCGATCTCATCCACCCCTGCGGCATCCGCCACCTGGGCGTCGCCTCCATGGCGTCGCTCCTGGGGCAGGCTCCGCCGCGTGAGCAGGTACTCGACCGCCTCGCGAAGGAGTTCGCGCGCGTGTGGGACCGTCCGGTCCTCACGGCGCCGCTCGAGGGGTCCGCCAGCATCCCCTTCCCAGAGGAGTCGTCCCATGTCTGACGCAGTGAAGGAGCCTCCGGCGGCCAGCCGTCCCGGGGCCACGCGCATCGAGCGCGATTCGCTCGGACCGCTCGAGGTGCCGGCGGACGCCTACTACGGCGTCCAGACCGCGCGCGCCGTGGCCAACTTCCCGATCTCGGGCGAGCGCCTCCATCCGGAGATGGTTCGCGCCGTCACCACGATCAAGCTCGCCGCCGCCAAGGCGAACGCGGAGCTCGGGGTGCTCGACGCCAAGAAAGCCGAGGCCATCGCGCTCGCCGCGCGCGAGGTGCTCGACGGACGCCTCGCGGATCAGTTCGTGGTCGACGCCTACCAGGCCGGCGCCGGGACCTCGTTCCACATGAACGTGAACGAGGTGCTCGCGAATCGCGCCTGCGAGATCCTGGGCGGCGAGCGCGGAGATCAGAAGCTGGTGAATTCGAACGATCACGTGAACATGGCGCAGTCCACCAACGACGTGATCCCGACCGCGATGCGGATCGCGGCCTACACGCTCTCCGGGCCGCTCGTCGAGGAGCTGGATCTCCTCGCCCAGTCGCTCGATCGGAAGGCAAAGGAGTTCGCGCGCGTCTTGAAGTCCGGGCGCACGCACCTCCAGGACGCGGTTCCCGTCACGCTCGGCCAGGAGTTCTCGGGTTACCGGGATTGCGTGGCCGGCTGGGCCGCGTCGCTCAGGAAGAGCCGCGACGGACTCCTCGCGCTCGGCCTCGGCGGGAACGCGGTGGGCACCGGCATCAACGCGCACCCGAAGTACAAGGAGCGTATCGTCGCGACGATCGCCGAGATCACGGGGAGCCCCTATCGCTCGTCGCCCAATCTGTTCGAGGCGATGCAGAGCATGGCGCCGTTCGTGCGCGTGTCGAACGATCTGCGCGGCTTCGCGCTCGATCTCACGCGGATCGCGAACGATTTCCGGCTCCTCGCGAGCGGCCCGACGACCGGCTTCGACGAGGTCGTGCTTCCGGCGGTGCAGCCCGGCTCGTCGATCATGCCGGGCAAGGTCAATCCGGTGATCGCCGAGATGACGAACATGGTTTGTTACCAGGTCCTGGGCTACGATACGACCGTCGCCTACGCGGCGCAGGCCGGCCAGCTCGAGCTCAACGTGATGATGCCGGTGCTGGCGCACAACCTGCTCCGCTCGATGGCACTCCTCACCCCCACGCTGCGCGTGCTCCGCACCACGTGCGTCGATGGGATCACCGCCAATGAAGACGTGTGCCGGCGCTACTTCGACCGGTCCATCTCGCTGGCGACCGCCCTGAATCCGTTCGTAGGCTATGCACGGGCCGCGGAGGTGGCCAAGGAATCGGCCAAGACGGGAAAGACGGTGATCGAGATCGTGCGGGAACAGAAGCTGCTCACGGAAGAGCAGATCGCCCAGGTCTTCTCTCCGGAGAACATGACCCACTCGGAAGGAGGGCAACCTTGAAGCGCTTTCCTCTCGCCTGGATCGTCCTGGCGGCACTCCTCGTCGCCGCGCCCGCGCTCGCCGGAACCGCGCAGTTCGGCATCGGCGGTTTCGCGGGTTACAACACGTACTCCATGAACGACGTGAACGACCTGTTCTCGGGCACGCAGATCGACGAGATCTCAGGCGGTCTCGGCTTCGGAGGCGGGCTTCGCGTCCGCACCAGCCCCTCGCTCCTGCTATCGCTCGATTACGAACGACTGAGCGGGAATACGAGCGCCGCGGGCGTGGATAACGGCATCACCTATGACGTCGACCTGGACATGCCGGCGAACGCCGTCGTGGCAGGCGCGACTTACTTCTTTCCGTCGGCGTCCAAGGCGCATTTCGGCGTGACCGGCGGCATCGGTTACTACAAGGCGGCCGGAAGCGGAACGGTCTCCCTCGACGACGGCGTCAACAACGTCACGTTTACCGGAGACCTGACCGGGAACGGCATCGGATTCCATGGCGGCGGCGCGCTGGACTATTCGCTCAGCCCGGTGGCCCACTTCGAGGCCATGGCCGGATACCGCGTAGCCAAGACCGGCGATCTCGAGGATTCGGACGGTACTTCGATTCCAAACTTCTCGGCGGAGTGGAGCGGCTTCATGAGTCGCGCCGGGTTCTCCTTCTTCTTCGGCAGTCATTGATGTGCGCGGGGCTCCGCCTCCGGGCGGGGCCCCGTTCCCCTTCCCCGCCGGCGCAGCACGAGGAGCGATCATGATCGGACACGTGCGGGCCGCCGGCTGGATGGCGCTCATCGGAGCCGCCCTGCTCCTTCCCCTGCCCTCCACCGCGGCGCCGCGGGTCGCGCTCGCGATCCACGCGGGTTACAACGAGTACGCGATGACGGATGTGAACCAGGATCTCATCACGCACTCCATCAACGAGGTGATCCTGGGCGGCTCGGGCTTCGCGCTCGAGCAGATCCATGGGGGCGTCGGCTTCGGCGCCGGACTCCGCTTCCATGCATCCAAGCGCTTCTCGCTCGCCCTCGACTACGACCGCCTGACCGCGAAATCGCACCTCTCGCTCTTCAACATCGACTTCAACGTCAAGGCGCCCGCCCATTCGGTGACGGGGAGCGCGATCTACTGGTTCCCGAGCAAAACGCGCGTGCGCGGCGGCGTGGGCGGCGGAGGCGGCTACTACTGGTCGAAAGGAGAGTTCGGAGCCGACACGTCGGGCGTCGGGCTCACCACTCCGATGAAGGGGAGCGGCAGCGGCGTTCACGCCATGGGGCTCTTCGACTACACGATCTCCCCCAAGGTGCACTTCGAGGCGAACGCGGGCTTCCGGTGGGCGGAGACCAAGGATCTCGAGATCGAGGGGAACAAGGCCTACACGTCGGACGGAAGCGCGGCCACGCTGGACTGGAGCGGTTTCATGAGCCGGCTGGGGCTGACCTTCTACTTCGGCCCGGGCGAGCCGGTCCCCGGGATCTAGTTCGCGATCCGCCGCAGCACGATCGAGATCGGCGTTGCGTGCTCCTCGGGCTGCGCCGTCACCTGCGCCGGCACGAACAGTCCCTCGTAGCGGGAAGGGCTCAGGAACTCGTCGAAGAGGATCGTGAGCGGGTAGTCCCTCGCCTTCTTCGTCCGCACGAAGAACGCCCCCTGTGAATCGGTGAATACGAGCTCCTCTCCGATCCGAAGCGCCGCGCCCGAGATCGGCGACCCCGCGTCGTCCTGCACCGTGCCGCGCACCACGTTGTCCGGGATCCCGAACTCGGGCACCTTGGGCGCCGCGCTCGAGCCGCGATACACGAACTGGCTTCCCTGCGCCGTGTACCGGACGCGCCCCGTGGGATCGACGTAGCTCCCCACCTCCGCCTTCACGCCGCCGGGACCCTGGAGCCGCACCGTGAGCATGAGCGCCTGCTGGAAGGGCTTCTCCTCGTTGAACGGAACGTAGACGGTCTGGTACTCCGCGCCGACCGAGAACGAGCTCGACGTGAGCGTGC
>DATEOQ010000253.1:0-2792 GCA_035273905.1 Candidatus Eiseniibacteriota bacterium
ATAGGTGCCGAGCTCGAGCATGGAGCCGAATCTAGCATGGCCGGCCCGTGCCGCCGCATCGGGCCGTGGTCCTCAGCGAACCACGCGCCCAAAATCCGGCAAATCCCCATCCCGACGACCCTTGACGCCACTATCACCCACGCCTAACCTCGCACCCATGAAGACCCCTGAACCGAGCCAGAGGCTCCGGGCGCTGCCGCGCTATCTCTTTGCGGAATTGGAGCGAAAGCGGCATGAGGCGGAGGCCCGGGGGCGCGAGGTAATCGACATCTCGATCGGCGACCCGGACCTGCCGACGCCGCAGCCGATCCTGGATCAGCTCGCCTCGGCGTCCCTTCTCGGCGAAAACCACCGCTATCCCACAAGCGGCGGGCTCTTGGAGGCGCGTCGCAGGATCGCGGACTGGTTCCAGAACCGCTTCGACGTCCAGCTCGATCCTGCAAAGGAAGTCGCGATGCTGCTCGGCTCGAAGGAGGGGATCGGACATTTCCCGCTCTCGTTCCTCGATCCGGGGGACGAGGCGCTGGTGCCCGATCCCGGGTACCCGGTCTACGCAGCGGGGACGACCTTCGCGGGGGCCACTGCAACCAGGTTCGCTCTCAAAGAAGCGCAAGGCTTCATCCCCCGCATCGCGGATCTCGATCGCCTCGTCACGCCGAAGACCCGCCTAGTCTTCGTGAACTACCCGAACAATCCAACCGGCGCGACCGCGCCGCTTCAGTTCTACGAAGAGCTGACCGCGTGGGCCGAGCGCCGCGGACTCATCATCGCGAGCGACGCCGCCTACTCGGAGCTGTATTACGATCGCCCGCCCGTCTCGATCTTCCAGGTCCCGGCGGCGCGCAACATTGCGATCGAGTTCCACTCGTTCTCGAAGACCTTCAACATGACGGGATGGCGTATTGGCTTCGCGGTGGGCAATCCACAACTCATCGATTCGCTCGTCCGCTTCAAGGCGAACGTCGACTCCGGCGCGCCGCAGGCGATCCAGCTCGCGGCATCGTGGGGTCTCGCGGGACTCCCCGCTCACGGCCCCGCGCTCCGCGCCGTGTATCGCGAGCGCCGGGATCTCGCGCTCGAGGTTCTGAAGCGCATCGGCTGCCCCATCCAGCCGCCCGGGGGCGCCTTCTACCTCTGGGGCCGCGTGCCCGCGGGCGAGACCTCGATGGACTTCGTCTCGCGCGTGTTCGAGTCGACCGGCGTCCTGCTCACTCCGGGCACCGGCTTCGGCGAGCAGGGGGAGGGCTATTTCCGCATCGCCCTCACGTGCCGGGTCGACCAGCTGGGGCGCGCGCTCGGCAAGATCGAGGCGCTGAAGCCCTGGAACATTCCCCATGCCCCCGCGGTCGCGACGTAATGTCCCCACGCTCCCTGCGTAAGAACGGCCGCACCAACGGCGCCAAAGCACGCTCCGACGCCCGTGCGAAGGGTCGAACGCACTCCCGCACCACCCACGCCCGCCCCTACGACTGGCTCCGCCTCGACGGCATCCAAGCGTATGGGCACCTCGGCGTCACAGCGAAGGAGCGGGAGCTGGGGCAGCGGGTCGAGGTGGACGTGGATCTGGCGTACGCGCCCACGGCGCGGCGGAAGCCGGATTCGCTCGCGGAGTACATCGACTACGAGGAAGTGGAGCGCATGGTGCGGTCGCAGATCGAGATGTCGCGCTGCAAGCTGATCGAGACCCTGGCCGAGGAGCTGGCGCTGTCGCTGCTCGAGGAGTTCGACACGCCTCAGGTGCGCGTGCGCCTTCGGAAGCTCCACGTCCCGGTGTCCGGCTTCAGCGGTGTCCCCGAGATCGAGATCGAACGGAGCCGCACGTGACCCGCGCCGCCCGCTCATGCGCACCCGCCAAGCCGAGGGCCCGCGCGTGAAGCGCGTCTTCGTCGGCATCGGCTCCAATCTCGGCGACCGCGAGTTCCTCATCCGCAAGGCGGTGGAGGGGCTCCGCGACATCCCGCACACCTCCGTGCTCCGCGTCTCCTCGCTCTACGACACGGACCCGGTTGGCGAGATCGATCAGCCCGCGTACCTGAACGCCGTTGCGTGGCTCGAGTCCGAGCTCGACGCCAGGACGCTCCTCTGGCACCTCCTGCTCATCGAGAAGCGCATGGGACGCGTGCGGTCGCAGCGCTGGGGCCCGCGGTCCATCGATCTCGATCTCCTCTTTCACGGCGACACCCAGATCGACGAGCCGGACCTCCAGGTGCCGCACCCGGAGGCGCATCGCCGCGCGTTCGTGCTCCACCCGATGCTCGAGCTGGACCCCGACTTCGTGCATCCGTCCCTTCACGAGACGGTGAAGAAGCTGGTCAAGAAGCTCGATCCCACGCCGTCCGTGCGCAAGGGAGGCCGTTTCTGGTACTGAGCGTGATCCGTTGACCCAGCTCCTCGGACGTTATGTCGCGATCGAGGGCGTGATCGGCGTCGGCAAGACGTCGCTCGCGAAGCTCCTGGCCGATCGCTTCCGCGCACGCCTCGTGCTGGAGGAGCCGGAGGCGAACCCGTTCCTCGCGGATTTCTACAAGGACCCGCGCCGATACGCGTTCCAGACGCAGATGTTCTTCCTGGTCAGCCGCTACAAGGATCTCAGGGAGCGCGTCCATCCGGATCTCTTCCACGAGGGAATCGTGGCGGACTATCTCTTCCAGAAGGATCGCATCTTCGCGAATCTCAATCTGAGCGATCGTGAGCTGATGCTCTACGACGCCATCGCGCCGCAGCTCGAGTCGGAAGTGCCCGCACCGGATCTCGTCGTGTATCTCCAGGCGAGCCCGGAGCGGATCGTCGAG
>DATEOQ010000254.1:0-3010 GCA_035273905.1 Candidatus Eiseniibacteriota bacterium
TCGAAGCGGGTCTCCCGCCGGGCGTGTTCAACGTGGTCCCGGGCTTCGGCCCCACAGCCGGCGCCGCGCTCGTGGCCCATCCCGGCGTCGCGGGCATCGCGTTCACCGGCGAGACGACGACCGGGCAGCTCATCATGCAGAACGCGTCCAAGTCGCTGAAGAAGGTCTCGCTCGAGCTGGGCGGCAAATCCGCCAACATCGTGCTCGACGACGCGGACCTAGAAGCCGCGTCGCGCGCCGCGATGATGGCGATCTTCTACAACAAGGGCGAGGTTTGTACCGCGGGCTCGCGACTCCTCGTCGCGAAGGGGGCGCGCGAGCCGCTCCTCGAGAAGATCGTGGATCGCGCTTCGAAGCTGGTGCAGGGGGACACGCTCGATCCCAAGACCCGCCTCGGCCCGCAGATCTCGCAGGCGCAGGTGGATCGCATCGAGCGCTACGTCGGTCTGGGTAAGAAGGAAGGCGCCAAGCTCATCCTCGGCGGCGAGCGCGCGCAGATCGGCGACGGGCGAGGCTACTTCTGGAAGCCGACCATTTTCGACCAAGTCCGCAACGACATGGCCATCGCGCGCGAGGAGATCTTCGGTCCCGTTCTCTCGGTGATCGAGGTGGGCGACTTCGACGAGGCCATCCAGATCGCCAACGAGTCCATGTACGGACTCGCCGCGGCAATCTGGACGAAGGACGTGAAAAAGGCGCACCGCGCCGCGCGCGCGCTGCAGGCGGGCACGGTGTGGGTGAATACCTACAACATGTACGATGCCGCCTCGCCATACGGCGGCACGAAGGCGTCGGGCTTCGGCCGTGAGACTGGAATGGCCGGGCTCGACTTCTACACCCAGACGAAGAGCGTCTGGGTGGACCTGAGCTGAGGTACTGCAACACCACGACGATGGACGCATCGCCTGAACGCAGCCTCGTGATGGACCGGCTGCCCGAGGATTCGCGGCCCGCCGCCTCTCCGAACATCTCCGCCGTGCTCCCCGTCTTCGAGGAGCGCGACGCGATTCCTGAGGTCGTCGCCGAGCTGGAGCGCGCCCTCCAGGCGACCGGACGCTCCTACGAGATCGTCCTCGTCGATGACGGAAGCACGGATGGAAGCGGCGACTGGATCCGCGAGGCATCGCTCACGCGCGCGGGCATCGTCGGCGTCCATCTCGCGAAGCGGGCGGGTCAGAGCGCGGCCCTCGCCGCCGGCTTCCGGATCGCGCGCGGCGAGATCGTGATCACGCTCGACGCCGACGGCCAGAACGACCCGGCCGACATCCCGCTCCTCCTCGAGCGGCTCCAGAACGCCGACGTGGTCTCGGGCATCCGACGGAAGCGAGAGGACAGCTGGGTCCGGCGCCGCTCCTCGCGCATCGCCAATGGCGTTCGCCGGCGCGTGCTCGGCGACACGATCACCGACATCGGCTGCTCGTTGAAGGCCTATCGCCGCGCCGCATTGGAAGGACTGCCCGTGTTCCAGAACATGCACCGCTTCCTCCCCGCGCTCTGCCAGTTCCGAGGCGCGCGCGTGGTCGAGGTCCACGTGAATCACCGGCCGCGCGTGCGCGGCGTTTCGAAATACGGTGTCGGGAACCGTCTCGGCCGCGGCATCCACGATCTCATCGGCGTGCTCTGGCTCCGCGCGCGGCTCCTCGACTATCAGATCCGGGAGGTGACGCATGTTTAGGTGGTGGCTGAACCCGGTCCTCTGGGGCGGCATCGGCCTCACGGGTCAGGTCCTCTTCGGCTCGCGGTTCCTGGTTCAGTGGATCGCGTCCGAATCGGCCAAGCGCGTGGTCGTGCCGCGGATGTTCTGGTACCTGAGCCTCGTCGGCGGCGTCACGCTCTTCGCGTACGCATGCTACCGGCGCGATCCGGTGTTCGAGATCGGCCAGGGCGCGGGGCTCTTCGTGTACGTGCGCAACCTCATGCTCCCCAAGACGCCGGTGAGCCCAGCCTGAGCGAAGGCGGATCGCGCTGGGGCTGGGCGCTCCCCGCGACCGCCCTCGTCGCAACCTGCGGCTGGCTCGGCCTCGTCGAGCCCACGGAAACACGCTATGCCGAGATCGCCCGCGAGATGCTCGCGACCGGCGATTGGATGACCCCGCGGCTGAACGGCATTCCCCACTTCCACAAGCCCCCCTTCTCGTACTGGATGGCCGGCGGCGGCATGGCCGCGTTCGGCCTGAACGAGTGGGGCGCGCGCATCGGACTCGCGCTCACGGGCGCGTTCGCGCTGTGGGGGACCGCGGTGATCGCGCGGCGAGCGTTCGCCGAGGACGGCGGGGCCGACGCCGGTGCGATGTCGATCCTCGCGCCCCTCGTCCTCGCGTCGTCGCTCCTCTTCTTCGTCCTGTCCCGAGCGCTGGCGAGCGACGCCTTCCTCACGGCCGCGGTCGTCGGATTCTGGGTGGCTCACCTGAGCCCGCGGCATCGGGACGGCGTCCTGCCGCTCGCGGCACTGGGCCTCGGCTTCTTCATCAAGGGGCCGGTGGTCTTCCTGCACACGCTCGTTCCCGCCCTGGTCGGCGCGTGGGTCGCGCGGGATCGCGCACCGCTTCAATCCTTCCGACAGGGCTGGGGCTGGCTCCTGTTCGCGATGATTGGACTGGGATGGTACGTGGCCGAGGCCGTGCGCGTTCCGGGGCTCGCGGGGTACTGGGTTCACAATCAGCTCTGGGAGCGCTACACGACGACGGTCCACCACAGGGGCGGACCCTGGTACTACTTCGCCGTCGCGCTCGTCGCGGGGGCGCTGCCGTGGACGGCGGCTGTTGTCGCGGGAGCATGGTCGGATGCCAAGCGCGCGTCCCAGCTCGCCTACGTGCGCGCCGCGCTCCTCGCGTGGATCGTCCTGCCGCCGCTCTTCTTCTCCACCTCGGGGTCGAAGCTCGCGACGTACGTGATGCCGGAGATGCCGGCCGTGGCCATCTTCGCCGCCGCCGCGCTCCTCCGCGGCGTGACGTGGGCGCGCGTGAGCGCCGCTCTGCTCACGGCACTCGCCGTCGCCCTCGAGATCGCC
>DATEOQ010000255.1:0-9060 GCA_035273905.1 Candidatus Eiseniibacteriota bacterium
AAGAGGGCAAGATCGAGAGCGAGACGCAGAAGATCCTGGGACGCATCGGCCCGAAGGGAATCGCGCACGCCGAATTCCAGGTGAGCGCCCTTTGCCACCGCGTGCCGGTGGTCGATGGACACCTGAACGCGATCAGCCTGCGCCTCCAGACGCGCACCACGCGGAAGCGGATCCTCGACGCGTGGGAGGGCTTCCGTCCGCTCCAGAAGCTCGGCCTCCCGAGCGCGCCCGACCAGCCGATCGAAGCGCGCACCGAAGACGACCGCCCGCAGCCGCGCCTCGACGCCGATCGCGCGGGAGGCATGGGAGTCACGGTCGGACGGCTGCGCCCCTGTCCCGTCCTCGAATGGAAGTACGAGGCGCTCGGACACAACACGATCCGCGGCGCCGCGGGAGCGGCCATCCTGAACGCGGAGATCCTCGTTCGGGACGAGCGGATCTAACCGAGTCACCATGACGGCCGGCCGGGACATCGTCTTCGTTCGCCACGGCGAGACCGATTGGAATCGCGAGCGGCGCGTGCAGGGCAGCCAGGGCGCGTCCATCAACGACGCCGGCAAGGAGCAGGCACGCGGGCTGTCGCGCCTCCTCTGGGAAGTGCCGCTTCAGGCCGTCTACTCGAGCACGCTGCCTCGCGCGCTCGAGACCGCGTCGTACGTCGCGGGGCCGCACTCGCTCGGCGTGGTCTCCGACCCTCGATTCAACGAGATCGATCACGGGGATTGGGAAGGGATGCTCGAATCGGAGCTGCCCGATCTTCCGCTCTACTTGAAGTGGCGGGACGATCCCACCGCGGTGTCGCTCCCCGGCGGCGAGACGCTACAGGCGGTGCACGAGCGCGCGGTTGAGGCGATGCGCGAGATCCTCGCGAAGCACGACGAGAAGGACGGGCTCGTCGCCGTCGTGTCCCACCAGGTCGTGCTGGCGCTGCTCAAGTGCTACCTTTTAGATCGCCCCTGGAGCCAACTCCGCCGCCACGCGCTGAGCGTGGCGTCCTACGAGATCCTGACGGCCGGAGAGGGCTTCACTCCACGTCCGTGAGCGCCGGAACCGATTGGGCCCTCGCGGGTTCACGAAGAGGAACCCCATGAATCGTCCACGTATCGCTTCCATCCTCCTGGCCTTCCTGACCCTGCTCGGGACTTCGTCCGTGCGGGCCCAAGCCATTCAGTACAAGCCGCTTCTCCAGAATCCGAAGGTCACGGACACCGATCCCGCCCCGTCCCCGGACGGGAAGTGGATCGCCTTCCAGAGCAACCGGAGCGGCTCGAGCCAGATCTGGGTCATGCCCGCGGGGGGTGGAACGCCGCGCAGGGTCACGTCCGAGCCGGATTCGGTGAGCTCCAATGGCCGCCGGATGCCGACCCGCGTCATGACGCCGACCTGGTCCCCCGACAGCAAGACCGTCCTCTACGTATCCACGCGCTCGGGCCCGTACAACATCTACGCGATTCCGTTGGCTCCCGGCGGCAAACCGAAGCCGCTCTCGCGCGCCGCGGGGAGTCAGCGGTTTCCCGTCTACTCGCCGGACGGCCAGCGGATCTGCTTCCCGTCCAGCCGCGGCGATCCCAATTCGCTCTATGGATTCAATCTCTACCTGATGACCTCCGCCGGAGAGATCAACGGACCGCCCGCGCGCCAGCTCACGCACAGCAAGGGGAGCCCGGGGCATCCCGTCTGGTCGCCGGACGGCAAGTGGATCGCCTACGTCTCCAAGGATTTCGATTCGACCCGCACGGTGAACGTCGGCAACGGCATGCAGGCGAAGCAGAGCGCGCTCTTCTCGCAGTTCCGCGTGTTCAAGATCCCCGCGGGTGGCGGCGCCGAGACGAAGCTCACCGGAATCTCGGCGGCGGAGAGTGGGACCGCCGAGGACACCTGGCCGTCGTGGTCGCCCGACGGGAAGTGGATCGCGTTCGGCCGGAACGCGAACGGCGT
This sequence comes from Candidatus Eiseniibacteriota bacterium, assembly GCA_035273905.1. GTDB lineage: Bacteria > Eisenbacteria > RBG-16-71-46 > SZUA-252 > SZUA-252 > WS-9. Next base: position 1,939 of record DATEOQ010000255.1, read on the forward strand.
CCAGAACATCTGGGTGATCGACGTCGTGACGCGAAAGGCGTTCCCGCTCACGAACATGGGGGGATGCATGAAGCCGACGTGGTCGGCGGACGGCAAGTCCCTCTACTTCACGAAACTGAACGAGCGGGACGAGGACCTCTGGGTCGCGACCAACCTTGGGCTCATGACGCGGCGCTAGCGGCTACGACACTCCGCTGAAGACGAGGCACGCGTTGGTGCCTCCGAATCCGAAGGAATTCGAGAGCACCGTCCGCACCGTCGCGCGCCGCCCGGCTCCCGGCACGTAATCGAGGTCGCACTCCGGATCGGGCTCCCGCAGATTCGTGGTCGAGGGAACCCATCCCTCGTGGATCGAGAGCGCCGCGATCGCGGCCTCCACCGCTCCCGACGCCCCGAGCGCGTGCGCGTGCATCCCCTTGGTCCCGCTCACGGGGATCCGCCGCGCCCGCTCCCCGAACACCTCCTTGATGGCGAAGGTCTCGATCTTGTCGTTGAGTGGAGTGGACGATCCATGCGCGTTGATCAGCTCCACTTCCTCGGTCGAGAGCCGCGCATCGCGGAGCGCCTTCCGCATCGCCATGCGCGCGCCCAGTCCCTCGGGATGCGGAGCGGTCATGTGATAGGCGTCGTTCGTGCTCGCGAATCCGCGCAGCTCGGCGTAGATCCGCGCACCCCGCCGCACGGCGTGCCCCATCTCCTCGAGGATCAGGATCGCCCCCGCCTCCGCCATCACGAAGCCGTCCCGCCGCGCATCGAACGGACGCGAGGCCTCTCCCGGCACCTCGTTCGCGGTGGACATGGCGCGGATCACGGTGAACGCCGCGAAGGTGAGCGGGGCAAGCGGCGCCTCGACGCCACCGGCGACCACGGCATCCACGTCGCCGCTCCGGATCATCGAGAGCGCCTCGCCGATCGCGATCGCGCCTGACGCGCAGGAGTTCGAGTTTCCGAACGCCGGGCCGCGCACGCCGAACTCGATCGCGACGTTGCACGCGCCGGCTCCTGCGTAGACGCGAAGCGCGAGGCTCGGCGGAATGGACTTCGGTCCGCGCTCGAGGAACTCGGCGTGGTCCGCCTCGGAACCGGGGAGGCCGCCCAGCGCGGAGCCGATGGCCGAGCCGGCGCGATCCGACGCGATCCCGTTGGGCGTGCCGTTCGTGCCGATGGTGAGGCCGGCGTCCTCGAGCGCCATGCGTGTGGCGGCGATGGAGAAGTGAGCGAAGCGGTCGAGTCGGTTCCGGTGTTTCCCATCCACGTGATCGTCGGGATCGAAGTCGTCCACCTGGCCCGCGATCCGCGTGCGGAGCGCCGACGCGTCGAAGCGCGTGAGGGGGCCGACGCCCTGCCGCCCCGTCGTCACCCCTTCCCAGAACGCGGGCACGCCGATCCCGATCGGAGTCACCAGGCCGAGGCCCGTGACCACCGCTCGTCTCGGATGGGAGCCTTCGCTCAAATCAGCTCCGCGATGTTCTTGAAGCTCCTGAGCGTGCGCCCCGCGATCGGATCGATGAAACCGCGCGAGATCACGTGGTCCGCGAACCACGGTCCGATCACGGGCCACTTGAGATCCAGATCGTGGAGGATCTTCGCCCTCGTCCCCTTCTCCTCGGGCTCGATGGTCCAGAGCACGTCCATGCCCCTCGTGATCCCGCGCACGTGGCGGAAGCGAATGGTGCGGGACTTCGACTCCGCCTTCTGCACCGCGTGCCAGAAGACGGGAATCGGTCCGCGCCACGCGCTCATCGCCGCCCGCACGCCGTCGTCCGTGCGGTCGAGCACCCGGACGTAGCGATAGTGGGAGAGCCACTGACCCCAGTGGTCGAGGTCGGAGACGAGCGAGTAGACGACGTCGGGCGGCGCGTTGATATGGATGGAAATCTCGGAGCGCATGGCTCAAGCGTGCGCTCGACCCCGGAGGGGGTCAAGCGCGTTGAAGCGCCTCCGGTGCGAAGCGTGTCACGACCAGCTCGCGCCCGATCGCGTCGATCGTCGGGCAGCCGCAGAGGGCCATGGCCATCGCGAGCTCGCTTCTCAGCATGTCGAGCACCGTGGCCACTCCAGCCTGGCCTCCGGCCGCGAGCCCCCACACGATCGGGCGCCCCACGAGCACGGCGCGCGCCCCGAGCGCGAGCGCTTTCACCACGTCGGTCCCGCGCCGGACGCCGCCATCCACGTAGACCTCGAGGCGCCCCGCCGCGGCCTCGACCACGTTCGGAAGCGCGGCCAGGGTCGGCTCGCAGCCATCGAGCTGGCGGCCGCCGTGGTTCGACACCACGATCGCGGAGATGCCGGCCTCGACCGCGGGCTCGACGTCCGCGGCGGCAATGACTCCCTTCACGATGATGGGGAGCTTCGTACGGCCGCGCATCCAGCGCACCGTCTCCCACGTGAGCGAGGGATCGAGGAGCCGGCTCGCGCCGACCGCGAACCCCGAGCCCGTCTGCGTGCGGGGCATCCACGCGATGTCGCCTTCGAAGTTGGCGAGCGCCATCCCAGGGTTGAATCGATTCCGGACATCCCGCTCGCGGCGACCGAGGAGCGGCGTGTCGACCGTGAGGCAGAGCGCCCGATATCCCGCGGCTTCCGCGCGGGCGATCAGGTGCTCCGAGATCTCGCGCTCGGGCGCCATGTAGAGCTGGAACCAGCGCGGCGCCGCGGGGGCGGCGGCCGCGACGTCCTCGAGGCTCGTGGTCGCGATCGTGCTCACCACCATGAGCGTGCCCGCGGCCGCGGCGGCGCGCGCCGTCGCCTCTTCGCCTTGCGGATCCGCCATCCTCTGGTACGCGACCGGCGCGAGGAGCACCGGGAGCGAGACCGGAATGCCGAGCACGGTCGTCGTCGTGTCCACGCGGGCCACGCCGACGAGCGCGCGCGGCCTCAGGTAGACGTGGCGATAGGCGTCGCGGTTGGCCGCCACGGTCTGCTCGTCCTCGGCGCCTCCCGCGTAGTAGTCGTACACGCCCTTCGGGAGCTTCTGCTTCGCGATTCCCTCGAGATCGGTCACGCACGCGCAGGCCCCGAGCGCCGGCGACGCCTCGTTGGACACACCCTTTGCGAGCGGACGCTTCGGCGACGGACGCGTCCTCTTCGGCGCAGGCTTTCGGCGGGACGCCATGCCTACTTGTGCGGCGTCGGCTTGGGGTTGGTGCTCTTCTTCATGCGCGTCGAGACGTTGTCCACCTTCACGCCCAGCTCCTGGCCGATCGACTCCCAGGTCATGCCGGAGTTGCGCATCTCGACCACCTGGTCGGGCGTCGTCTTCTTCTTGCTCGAGCGCGCGAAGCCGTACACCATCGAGATCTCGCCGTACCCGAGCCCCCAATTCGCGTGCTGCGTTTGGAGCGTGTCGGGATGCACCGCATAGGCCTTCGACATGCGCGCGACGACGCTGGCCTCTCCCTCCGGGGTGGATGCCTCCTGGTTGATCTTCGCGACCATGCGCTGGATGCGCTGGAGCTGGGTCTCCTTCGTGTCCACGGGATGGACGACCTGCGTCGTGGTCGTCGTCGGGACATCGTTGGCGCGCGCGGCGGCCGGCGTCAGGGCGAGGGCGAGGAAGAGGGCGGTCCGTGCCGTGCGATTCATGCGGTCCTCCTTGGCGGGATGAACGGGGCGGCGCGTGGGCGGGCCCGATCGGAACGGAGCGACTCTAGCCCCGCGTCCGGGTCAGCGCAAGAAGGCCACCTTGCGGGTGGCGACGGCGTCGTTGGCGTCGATGCGCAGGAAGTAGATGCCGCTCGGCGCGGCTTGCCCGCGCTCGTCCCGGCCGTCCCAGGCGACCGTGTGCACGCCCGCGGAGCGGACGGCGTCGAGCATCGTGCGGACCAGCTCGCCCTTCGCGTTGAAGACGCGGGCGCGAACGCGTCCTTCCGTGCGGATCGTGAAGGAGAGCGCGGCTCCTCCGCGTGCCGGGTTGCCGGAGAGGAGGCGCGCCTCGAGCGTGCCCGGAGCGCCGGCCGAGGAGGCCGGGCCCTTGGCCGCCGCCTTGCGAACCGCGGCGCCGACCTGGACGAGCCCGTAGCCGTCGCGCGGGTCCCAGCCGCCACGGTTGGGAACGAACGGCTGCTTCGCGGTCGAGTACAGGGTCTGTTCGACGGATCCTTGGTTCTTCACGCCCAAGGATTGGAGAAGCGCCACCGTCCCCGCCACCTGGGGCGACGCGCCGGAGGTGCCGAAGAAGGGGAAGACCCCGAACGAGTCGGGCTTGGCGAGCGAGCCTTCGGAGCGGTTCGGCTTGATGCTCAAGTTGAAGATCGCGTCCTGCACATGGTCGTTGTTCAGCTCGGTGAAGTCGCCGCCCGGCGCCATGATGTCGAGCGTCTTTCCCGACGAGGTGTAGGACGCCGGCAGATCATCGAAGCCTGTCGCACCCACCGCGATCACGCCGGGGTAGCCGGCGGGAAGGCTGACTTCATCGGCGTCGAAATTTCCCGCGGCCGCGACGATGATCACACCGCGCCGCTGGGCGTACTGGATCGCCTCCCGGAGCGGTCGGAACATCTGGTCGACCTCCTGCTTCGTGAAGCCCAGGAACTCGAAGAAGGTGAGGGGTGGGAAGCCGAGGCTCAGGTTCATGATGTTCGCGCCGTGGTCGGCCGCGAATCGGATACCCTGCACGATGTCGTCCGCCTGGGCGTCGGCGCGGTAGTCGAGCACCTTGACCGGCAGGATCGTAACGCCGAACGCGATGCCGGCGCTCCCCGCCACGTTGTTGGCGAGCCCCGCCGCGAGGGTGGCGCACATCGTGCCGTGGCCGTTGTCGTCGTTGGGGTGTGCGTCGTCGTGCACGAAGTCCCATCCCTGGAGGAAGGGCCCCGGCAGCTCCGGCGACTGGCGATACATCGTGGTCCCGGGCCACAGGAACGGGGACTCGTTCGGTGGGACCGCGTGATCCTCGAACGCGACCCCGGTATCCACGATCGCGAGGACGATGCTCGGATCGCCGCGCACCACGTCCCAGGCCGAATACGCGTCGATCGCCCGGAGATTCCACGCAAGGTCGAAGGTCGCGATGGTGGTGTCGTTGGGAACGAAGAATCCATGCGCCTGGAAGTTCGGGGCCGCGTAGAGGACGTCATCGCGGCGCATCCACTGCTTCATCGACTGCGGAACGTCGGTTCCCGGCGTGACGCTCACGCGCGCGAGGCCGTCGGTCGTGACCACCTCGCGCAGGTCGACGCCTTCCTCGCGCGCGGCCCGAGCCATCGCGTTCTGGTCCTTCGCGTCCCGGAACTGAACGAGGAGCTCGTCCGAGACCCAGCCGGGCGCGCGGAATTCGGGCTCGTGGGTCTGCGGGATGTTCTTGAGGAGGGATTGAGCGCCGGCCGGTGCGGCCAGGCACACTGCTAGAACCAGCGACGTGAGGAGCGAAGCAAGGTGAGTTTGGCGTCGCGTACGGCCGGCCGCCCTGGAGCGGGCCATAAGGCCGCTATTGTATCACGATCCCGCCCCGGTCAGGAGCCCGTGGTCCCCGGCGGGATCTCGATGCGAGGCGTGGTGCCGGGGACGGGCGCGATCACCGCGCCGGGGGTGGGTGGCTGGATGCGCCCCGGCTGGAACTCCGTGCGGTAGATATAGAGGGCGGAGATCGCGAGCGACAGAACCACGGGACCCACCAGGAGCCCCGCCGGACCAAAGGCGAGCGTGCCCCCGACCACGCAGAGGAACCCCGGAAGCGGGTGGACCCGCGCGGTGCCGCTCAAGAGCATCGGCTTCAGGATGTTGTCGATCCCGCTGATGACGAACGTCCCGTACACGAGGAGCGCGATCCCTTTCCAGGCCGGTCCCGTGAAGAAGATGAAGATCGTGATCGGGATCCACACGACCGGGGCCCCGAGGAGCGGGATCAGGCACGCGATGACCGTGATGCAGCCCCACAGGAGTGCGTTGGGCACGCCGAAGAGCCAGTAGCCGATCGTGGCCAGCGCCCCCTGCGCGATGGGCACGACGAGGATGCCGAGGAGCGCCCCCTTCGTCGTGGCCGCCAGATGCTCGATCACCCGCGTCTCCTGCTCGGGCGAGAGCGGCGACAGGGAGCGGAGGAGCGCCAGGAACGCGCGGCCGTCCCGGAGCATGAAGAAGAGGAACATGAAGAAGATGAAGAGCTCGATCGCGAAGGAGCCGACCCCGGTCGCGAGCCTCTGAAGGAGGAACTGAACCCACGCGGAGACCTGTCCGAGCAGGTTCGACACGGCCGGCGCGAGATAGGGATCGAGCGCGTCCCACGCGGCGCCGAACCAGGGCAGGCGCTCCGGCAGCGTGACGCGAAGGAATTGCTGCACGCGGTCGGGCTCGAGCTGCGGCCCCACCCACGAGAAGAACGTCATCGCCTGGCTCCCCACGAGGCTCAGCACCGCTGCGAGCGGGATCGCGACGAGGAGTGCGATCCAGATCACGAGGAGCGTCGCCGAGAGCGAGCGGCGGTGCCCCATGCCCGCGGCCAGGCGCTCCTGCGTGGGAAAGAGGAGGAGCGCGATCGGCGCCGCGGTCGCGAAGGCGAGCAGGAACGGGCTGAAGAGGAGGAACGAGAGCCATACGACCGCGAGGAGGATGACGACGAGGATCGTCGTCCTCATCATGCCCGCGGGGCCCGGCCAGTATTCGGGGTCGTCGTCCATCCCCTAACGCTACACTGCGGCTCGCGCTGGGAGCAAATGAAGTACTGGGTTAAAGGCGCGCGCCGTCCGGACCGAAGAAGAGCGCGCGCTTGGAATCGGGGCGGATTTCCACCGACGCTCCCGGCGCGGGCGCCGAGGCCCCGTCGTGCAAGCGCGTCACGAGCGCGCCCCACGCTCCCTTGAGATGGACGAGCGTGTCGCCCCCCAGGTGCTCGATCCGCTCCACGACCGCCGAGACCTCCCCCGTGCCGGGCGCGAGCGCGATCGCCTCGGCCCGGAGCCCCAGCGTCGCCGGCCCGCTCCGCGCACGCGATCCGTTGAGCGCGAGGCGAAACCCCGGTGCGCGGAACGATCCATCCGCCGCGAACTCTCCCTGGATCAGGTTGATCGCGGGCTCGCCGACGAAGCGCGCCACGAAGAGATCGTGCGGCTCGCGATACACCGCCTCCGGCGAGGCCACCTGCCGGAGCGTGCCCGCGCTCATCACCGCCACCTTGTCGCCGAG
>DATEOQ010000256.1:0-6022 GCA_035273905.1 Candidatus Eiseniibacteriota bacterium
GGTGTTCCGGTCATGATGCAGTCGTTGCGTGACAACATGAAATTGGTCATCTGGATCACGGCCATCGCCTTCCTGGTCGGGTTCGGGATCCTTCAGCTCGGAGGCGTCCTCGACAACAACCCGATGCAGAAGCACTCCGGCGTCATCGCCCGGATCAACGGCGACCCTGTCCGGCTCGAGGAGTACAACCGCCTCGTCCAGCAGATGACCCAGCAGCTCACGGCCCAGCGCCCCCTTCAGGAGGGCGAGGACAGCTACATCCGCGAGCAGGCGTGGCAGCAGATCGTGGCGATGAAGCTCATGGAGCAGCAGGCCAAGGCCCGCCACATCGACATCACGCCCGAGGAGATCAAGAGCGCGATCCGCCTCACGCCCCCGGACTTCGTGATGAAGGCGCCGATCTTCCTCACGGATGGCCAGTTCGACTACCGGAAGTACCTCGCGGAGATGGACAACCCCAACTCCCAGGTGCCGTGGGCGCAGGTCGAGGCCATCGTCGCCTCCCAGCTCCCGGCGCAGAAGCTCCAGACCGACGTCATCCAGGGCGCCAAGGTCTCGGATGGCGACGTGCGGGATCGCTTCCTCCTCCAGAACGAAAAGCTTGGCGTCCACTTCATCGCCTTCAACCCAGACAGCTTCCCGGTCGACACCTCTCGGGTCGGCGCGGGCGACGTGGAGAGCTACTACAAAGCGCACCCGGAGAAGTTCACGGGCCCGAAGGAGGTCAAGGTCCAGGTGCTCCTCGTGCCCCGCGTGCCGAATGACTCGGACTTCGCGGCCGCGCGCGAGCGGCTCCAGGGGATCCTCGAGCAGGTTCGCGCCCTCCCGGATTCGTTCCCGGCCTATGCCCGCACCTACTCCGAGATCGGGAGCGCGTCCACGGGCGGCGAGGCGCAGGGCGAGCCCTACTTCGAGGAGATGCGCCCCACCTTCCGTAACGGCCTCCGGGACGTCGTGGCCGGTCAGATCTCGGGGATCATCAAGGAGGAGCGGTCGCTCCACATCTTCCGCGTCGACCGGCGCTATCCCGATCCGGTGACGGGGCGGGAGCGGATCAAGTACCACGAGATCGCGGTGCGCGTGCAGCCCGGCTCGGACGCGATCCATGCGATCCGGGGTCAGCTCAGCGACATCGTGAAGGACGCGAAGGGCCAGGGTCTGGCCGCGGTCGCGACCAAGCGCGGGCTCCGCACTTTCGAGTCGCAGTACTTCGCGGAAGGCATGAGCCAGAACGACATCTTCCAGCGATTCCCCGAGATCGAGCAGTGGTGCTTCAACGCCAGGGTGAACTCGATCTCGCATCCGATCCCGACGGAAGCGGGCTGGTACCTCTACCAGATCCTCGATCGCCGCGAGGCGGGGCTCCGCTCCTTCCAGCAGGTGCAGGCTGAGGCGAAAGAGAGCCTCATTCGCTCGCTCAAGGAAAGGAATGCGGGGGAAGTCGCGAAGCAGGCGCTCGCCGCGGTCCAGTCCGGCGCCAAGCCGGAGGATGTGGCGAAGCAGTATCACGGCTACTACGACACCGCGACCGACGTCACGCGGAACGGCGCGATGGGCCGCCTCGGCATGGATCCCAAGGCGGTGGGTGAGCTCCTCAACGTGCCCGATCAGTCCTGGAGCCCGGTCATCACGGGCCAGACGGCGGTCTTCATCGCCCACATCGATAGCCACGTCAAGCCGACCGAGGATCAGTACGAGCAGCAGAAGGTGGCGATCCGGCAGAGCCTCATGAACGAGCGCCGCCGCGTGGTCTTCGACGAGTGGATGCAGCAGATCCGGCGCACGGCGAAGATCGAGGATTACAGGGAGGAGTATTTCGAGGCCTGATAGTGGCCGCCCGCAGGCGGCCAGATTTCAGGTTCTTTAGCCGCAGCGTCCGCAGCACCCAATAAAAAAGGCGGGACCCGGAGTGATCCAGGTCCCGCCTCTTCTTTTGCGGCCCTCCGCTCCGAACCTACGGTCCGAAGCGTTACGCGTTCCGCTCGAAGCCTGCGGCTTCGAGCGCTCTAGCTCTTCTTCTCCTCATGCCCGCCCTCGACCTGCTTCCGATCCGACGTCGAGAACTCGGTCTCCACTTCCCGCATGCCGCGCTTGAACTCCGTGATCCCCTTTCCAATCGAGCGCCCGATCTCCGGGATGCGCTTCGCCCCGAAGACGAACAGCACGATCAGGAAGAGCCAGAACAGCTCCTGGGGGCCCAAATTGAACATCGCGTTCGCCCTTCTCTCGAGCCGCCCATGCGAGCGGCCCCGTGGTGGTCAGCGCGGCTCTGTCCAGCGCCGTGCGTCACGGCCCACGATAACCGTGACGTCGATCATTTCCTGGGTACCGACCTGTTGGATCAGATGCCGCGTTCCCAGGTATTCGGCAACGATCCTTCCCGACTGCGGCGATTCCGTCCGGCTCACGACGAGCGTGCTCCGGTAGTCGGATCGATCCGCATTGCTCACTTCCAGCACGTCGAAGCCGCCGTCCCTGAGATACGAGGCCAGCTCCCCTGCCAACCCAGGCCGTCCGCTCCCGTTCAGGAGCTCGATCCGGATCGGATGCTTCGGCGTGCTCGCCGGCTTCGGCCCCACTCGGAGCGTCGCCGACACCGCGAACGCAGCGATGAGGAGGAGCAGGAATCCGATGGAGAAGTCGAGGAGCCTCGATTCACGACTGTCCTTCTTCGCCATCCTCGACGGCCTCCGCCGTCAGCTCCTCCGTCCCGCGCGTTTCCTTGCGGGTTTCCCGGGGCTCGCGAGCGCCCGGGCCAGCTTCGCGTACGTTCGATCCAGCGCCTCGGGCAGCACCTTGGTTGTCGCGGTCACGGGCATGAAGTTGGTATCGCCGTTCCACCGCGGCACGATGTGCCAGTGGAGGTGCCCCAGCACTCCGGCGCCCGCCGTTCGACCCAGGTTCATACCGAGGTTGAACCCGTCCGGACGGTAGGCGCTCCCGATCGCGGTCTCCACCCGGCCCATCCACTCGCTCATCTCGGCCGCGTCCCCGGCGTCGAGCCGGGCCAGCGTTCCGACGTGCTTCGTGGGCGCCACCATCACGTGCGCCGTGTTGTACGGGAACAGGTTCATCATCACGAGCACGCGCGGCGTGACGGCCAGGACCAGATTCCTGGGGCCGGGCTTCGCTTTCGCGAGGCCGCAGAAGAGGCAGGGCTCCTTCCCCGCCTTCTTGGACCGGGCGCTGTCGATGTACGCCATTCGCCAGCCGGCCCAGAGCCGGTCCAACGTCAACCCTCGCCCCAGGCGCGGAGCGTCTGCTCCACCATCGAGAGCTGCTCGGGGGTGTTCACGCCGAAGAGCTCCCGTGGATCGGACGCCTGGACGACGCCGACCCGGAGGCCGCGTCCTTTCACGTAGGCGAGGGTATCCGTCAGATAATACTCCTTCTGCTCGTTCTCCGCGCTGAGGGATGCCAGGGCGTCCTTCAGGATGTCCCGGCGGAAGCAGTAGACCCCGGAGTTCACCTCGGCCACCTTCCGCTCGGCCGCGGTCGCGTCCTTCTCCTCGACGATCTTCTGGAAGTCGCCGCGCCGGTCGCGGATCACCCGCCCGTAGCCCGCTGGATCGTCCAGCTCGCCCGAAAGGAACGTCACCCCCGAGCGGTCGGTGATGTGGCGCTCGATCAGCTTCCGGATGGTCATGGTGCGGACGAGCGGCATGTCGCCCGCGAGGATGAGGACCGTGTCGCCGCCCTTCTCGGCCCCCTTCTCGATCTCGGGCCACGCCACCTGCACGGCGTGTCCGGTGCCCTGCTGCGGCGACTGCGTCACGAAGTGCACGTCGCGCCCGTCGAGCGTCTCCTTGACCAGCTCCTCCTTGTGCCCCACAACGATCACCGTGTACGACGGATGGAGCGGCGCGAGCTGGCCGAGCACGTGGAGCAGGAGCGGCTTCCCGAGGGCACTGTGGAGCACCTTCGGAAGATCCGACTTCATGCGCTTCCCCAGCCCCGCCGCGAGCACCACCGCGGTGAAGGGTCCGAGTCCGAGCGGGTTCATGCGACCTCCGGGACGTGGAGAATCACGAGCGCGGTGCGCTCAGGGTCATGTTGTCGATGAGACGGGTGCGACCGATCCGAGCCGCGGCGATGAGAAGGCCGCGGGAGTCGAGCCGGGTGAGCGGCTCGAACGTGCGCGGATCGACGACCGCGAGATAGTCGATCCGGTCGGGCTTGGATTCCTTCTGGAGCGTCTTGCGAGCCTCGGCGAGGATGGCGCGCACCGTGGCGCCCTTCCGCGCTCGCTCGCGCCCTGCTTTGAGCGCTCGCGGGAGGCCGCGGGCGCGGAGGCGCTCCTCGGGCGTGAGGTACGCGTTGCGCGAGCTGTACGCGAGGCCATCCCGCTCGCGCACGGTGGGCGCGACGCTCAGGTATACGGGGATGTCGAGGTCCCGGATCATCCTGCCGACCAGGAACGCCTGCTGCGCATCCTTCTGCCCCAGGTAGAGCGTGTGCGGCCGCACGGTCTCGAGAAGCTTCAGCACCACCGTGAGCACGCCGGTGAAATGCCCCCGCCTGACGGCGCCCTCGTATTCATCGCCCATCGGACCGGGCGTGACCTGCGTGGAGAAGCCCTGCGGGTACATCTGGTCCGCGGTCGGCATGTAGAGCCAGTCGACGCCCTCTCCTCGGCAGATGCGAGCGTCGTTGAGATCGTTCCTCGGATACCGCGCGAAGTCTTCCTTCGGCCCGAACTGGAGCGGATTCACGAACACGCTCACCGCGAGCCTCCGGATTTCGCCGCGCGCGCGCGCGAGGAGCGCGGCGTGGCCGTCGTGGAGCGCCCCCATCGTGGGGACGAAGCCGATCGTTTCACCGCTCCTCCGGGCACGGAGCGCCAGCTCGCGCATGGCGTCCGGGTGGGTCACGATGCGCAAGGATCGCGCTCCGGGGCGGCGGCATAGCTCTCCTTGGCCGCGGGATAGCTACCCCGGCGGACATCGGCCTTGAACTCCGTGAGCGCCTGGCGCATCGCGCCGGCCACGTCCGCGTAACGGCGCACGAACTTGGCCGGCTTCCCGAAGGAGAGCCCGATGAGATCGTGGAGCACGAGCACCTGTCCGTCGCAGCCCGGGCCGGCCCCGATCCCGATGGTGGGGATCGTGAGCGCCTTGGAGACCTCGGTCCCCAGCTCGAGCGGGATCCCCTCGAGCACGATCGCGAAGACGCCTGCTTTTTCGAGCGCGAGCGCGTCCTCGAGGAGCGCATCGGCCGCTTCGCGCCCGCGCGCCTGCACGCGATAGCCGCCGAAGCTGTGGACCGACTGCGGTGTGAGGCCGAGGTGGCCCAGCACCGGGATGTCCGCGGCGAGGATCGCGTCGACCTGCGGGAGCACGCGGCGTCCGCCTTCCAGCTTCACGCCCTCGGCGCCGCGCTTGATCAGCCGCGCGCTGTTCCGGACCGCGTCCTCGGGGCCCGCCTGGAAGGAGGCGAACGGCAGGTCGACGATGACGAGCGCTTTCGGCTGCGCCCGCATGACCGCGCGGAGGTGGTGCGACATCTCCGCCATGGTCACGGGAATGGTGGACTCGTAGCCAAGCACCACCATGCCGAGCGAATCGCCGACGAGGATGAGGTCGATCCCGGCCTCGTCGGCGATCCTGGCCGACGGGTAGTCGTAGGCCGTGATGGAGGTGATGCGCTCCCCCTTCTGCTTCATGTCGCGGATGGTGCGCACGGTGACCTTGGGGCGCGTGGGTGCGGGCGCGCCGGGGCCGGTGGCGCCGTGCTGGCCGCCCGGCTCCTTCGGGTTCCCGCCGTAGTTCGCGCGCTCCTCCGTCATCAGCGAGGCTCCTCCACCCGGGCGCCTGGATTCACGTACGCGACGCCTTCCTTGTGCGACACGATGCGCGTGACCAGGTCCTCGAGATCGTTCGTACGATCCACGAAGTTCATCTCGTCCGTGTTCACCACGAGGAGCGGCGCGTCGCGGAAGTGGAAGAAGAAATAGTTGTAGGCCTCGGCGAGCGTCGCCGTGTACTTGGGGTCCATCACCTTCTCGTAGGTGCGGCCGCGCTGC
>DATEOQ010000257.1:0-6122 GCA_035273905.1 Candidatus Eiseniibacteriota bacterium
CGGGCAAATCGTCGCTCTTCAACCGTCTCACCGGACTCAGGCAGAAGGTAGCGAACTACCCCGGCGTCACGGTCGAAAAGCGCGCCGGCACCTGCCACCTCCCTTCGGGCCGGCAGGTCGAGATCCTGGATCTCCCGGGCACCTACAGCCTCACGCCGCGCTCGCCCGATGAAGCCCTCGTGCGCGACGTGCTCGAAGGGCGCTCCGGCGCCGCCGCGCACGCGGACCGCGTCGTCGCCGTGATGGACGCCACCCGTCTCGACCGCCAGCTCTACCTCGCGCTCCAGATCCTCCGCACCCGGCGTCCCGCGATGCTCGTCCTCAATCTCATGGACGAGGCCCAGGCGCAGGGTATCGAGATCGACGTCCCCGCGCTCGAGCGGCTCCTCGGCGTCCCGGTCCTCGCGGTCTCCGCGAAGACGGGGATGGGCGTGGACCGGCTGCGACAGACGATCGATGGCGTGAACGGCAACGGCCATGCGGTTGGCACGAGCAACGGGAACGGCAACGGCGCGGGGAATGGGAACGGCAACGGCCACGCGGTGCTCCCCGAGACGTGGACCGAGCTCGATCCCGCGCTCGGTTACAAGGAAGTCGAGTCGATCGTGCGCCAGGTCGTGCGTCGCCGCCCCACCGAGAAGGTGGTCCGCGGGCGGCTCGACGCGGTCCTCACGCACAGGATCTTCGGCCCGCTCCTCTTCGTGATCCTCATGGCGACCGTGTTCCAGAGCATTTACGCCTGGGCCACCCCGGCGATGGACCTGCTGGACGCCGGCGTGCGCGCGCTCGGAGGACTGGGACGCGCGACGATTCCCGCGGGGCCGATCCAGTCGCTCCTCGTGGACGGCATTCTCGCCGGAGTGGGCACCGTCGCCTCCTTCATCCCGCAGCTCGCGATCCTCTTCTTCTTCATCGCCGTGTTGGAAGACACAGGCTACATGGCGCGCGCCGCGTTCCTCATGGATCGCGTCATGGGCTCGGTCGGGCTCCCTGGCCGCGCGTTCCTGCCGCTCCTCTCGTCCTTCGCCTGCGCGATCCCCGGGATCATGGCCACGCGGACGCTCCCGTCCCGGAACGACCGCCTCGCCACGATCTTGATCGCGCCGCTCATGTCCTGCAGCGCGCGGCTCCCCGTGTATGCGCTCCTGATCGGCGCGTTCATCCCGGACCGCCACTTTGGGATCCTGAGCCTGCGCGGGCTCACGCTCCTGTCGATGTACTTCCTCGGAATCCTGGCCGCGCTCGGCGTGGCGTGGGTCGCGCGCCGCACGGTCCTCCGCGGGCCTCGCACGGCGCACGTCCTCGAGATGCCTCCCTATCGCGTCCCCTCCGCGCGTTCCGTGTTCCTCGCGATCCGCGAGCGCTGCCTGCTCTTCCTGGGGCAGGCCGGGTCGGTGATCCTCGCGGTGTCGATCGTGCTCTGGTTCCTCGCGTCCTATCCGGGAGGACACCCCGAGACGAAGGCTCTCGAATCGCGGGCGGCCGCCGCGGCGGCCGCGGGACACCCCGCGGATGCCGCGAAGCTCCGCACCGAGGCGTCGGGCTCGGCGCTCAGGCATTCGTTCGCGGGGGAGCTGGGCCACTTCATCGAGCCCGCCATCGCGCCGCTCGGCTTCGACTGGAAGCTGGGCGTGGGACTCCTCTCCTCGATCGCGGCGCGCGAGGTGATGGTGTCGACGATGGCGACCATGAACAACCTGGACGGGTCGGCCGATCCGTCCGAGTCGCTCCGCCAGGCGTTGCCGCGCGCGGTGAATCCCAAGACGGGGCTCCCGCTCTACACGCCGCTCGTCGCGATCAGCCTCATGGTCTTCTTCGCGCTCGCGCTCCAGTGCATGTCCACCGTGGCGGTCGCGAAGCGGGAGACGAACTCCTGGCGCTGGCCGATCGGGATGCTGGTGATGATGAACGTGATGGCGTGGGTGGCCTCGCTCGCAGTGTATCAGGGCGGGAGGATGCTCGGGTGGGGGTGATCCGGTGAGCGCGCCTTTCTGGCAGCACGCCATCGCCATGGCCTGCGTGGCCGTCGCGCTCGGCTGGCTCCTGCGAAAGCAGCTGTTCCGCGGATCGCGCGGCTCGGCGGACGAGGGCGTGTCGGGACCCTGCTCCCACTGTCCGGCACGCAAGGGCGGGCCGATCGAGCAGACGGTTCAGCTCAGGAAGCGGCAGGCTCCACGAGGACCGGCTTAAGCCCGAACACCTCTTCGAAGAGACCGCTCTTCTCCTCGAGCGAGAGCCGCTCGAGCGCCAGATCCCCAGCCCCCTCTCCCTCGATTCGAAGCTCGTCTCCCGACACGGTCACGCGCACGCCGCGCAGGATCTGGTTGTGCCCCTTGTCGAGCGCGTCGGCGACGCGAAGGATGGCAGCCAGGCGGTTCACCGTGACGCGCGCCGGGCGCGGAAGCGCCGCGTACGCCGGATGGTTCGCCTGCGGGCCGGCGCGGCGGTGATACCGCGCCACGTTCGCCACGATCTCCATGTCGATCCCCGAGAGACCGAAGATCTCCGAGTTCACGAGCAGGTAGTAGGCGTGCCGGTGATGGCCGCGCGCCGCGACGAAGCCGCCGATGTCGTGCACGATGGACGCGACCTCGAGCAGCAGCCGCTCGCGATCCCCCATCCGATGCTGCTGCCTCGTCGCCTCGAAGATGGCTGCGGCGATCTCGGCGGTCTTGATGCCGTGCCGCTCGTCGGTCTGATATTTCCGCGCCAGGTTCACCGCGGCCGCGATCGTCTGCTCGGGAAAGAACACGTTCGATCCGCTCTGGATGGACTTCGCCATCTGGAGCACGAGCCCGTCGCGCATGTTCACCCGCGCGACGAGGAGCGGATCGGCCTGCGACAGCCGCACCAGCTCCACATAGGCGAGGAGCGCCGGCCCCAGGGACTCGGCCTCGTAGACCGGGATCTCATAGGCGGCGGACACCTGCTCCGGCGTCATCGCCGCGATCTGGTCGGCCAGCTTCTTCAGATCCTTCGCCACGATGGGCGTGACCGGCTGCGGCTCCGCGGCGTGGTGCCCGTTCGTCCCCGCGATGTGGCGCGCGGCGAACCGGGCCTCCGATCCAATCGCAATGAGCTGCGTGATCTTCTCGAACGGGAGCGCCCGCCGGACCGCGTTCATCATGTCGCGCACGTTGTGCTGGACCATGCGCGTGCGCGCCCGGCGCTCGCCTTCCGCGGCGCGCAACAGCTCGCGCATCCGGACCGTCCCCATGTCGTGCGTCACCGACGCGACGACCTCGCCGTTGCGCATCAGCGCCCATTCGGTGGCGCCCCCGCCCAGCTCGAAGAGGAGGACGTCTCCCGTCCCCAGCTCCGGGTGTCCTTCGAGGGCGCGCTGCACGGCGGCGAACGTGAGGAGCGTCTCCTGGGATCCCTCGATGACCTCGATCTCGATCCCGGTCGCGAGGAACACCCGGTCGACGAAGGTGTCGCGATTGAGCGCGCCGCGGACCGCGCTGGTCGCGACCGCGCGCGAGTGGGTCACGTGATACGTGTCCATCACCGCGCGGTACTGGCGCAGGATCACGACCGCCTTCTGGATGCTGGTGGCCGAGAGGGTGCCGGTGTGGAAGGTCTCGCGCCCGAGCGACAGCGGACGCTGGAGCTCCTCGAGCGTGCGGATCTCGCCGCTCGGGAGGAGCTCGGCAATGAGCATGCGGATCCCGCTCGCGCCGACGTCGATGACCGACATCACCGGCGGGCCCGCCGGCACCACGACCGGCGGCGTGGACGCCGGAACGGGTGGGATCGGATGCGCTTCAGCCACGGGACACCACAACCGGCTTCAATCCGAACTGGTTCTCGAAGAGGTCCCCCTTGTCTTTCAGGGACCAGGCGTCAAGGCTCACGTCGCCGCGCGTCGTCACGCGGAGCTTGAGCTCCGAGCCGCGCTGCTTCGCGCGCACCGTGCTCACGTTCTGCTTGTGATCGTGGTCGAGCGCATCCGCCACGCGAAGGATGGCGGCGAGGGATCGCACGCGCTCCTGATCCTTCTCGCCGAGCGCGGCGTAGGCCTCGTGGCTCGCGTCCGGCGGCGCCTTGCGGTGATACCGCGCCACGTTGGCCACCACCTGCTGCTCGGTGTCGCTCAGTCCGAGGATGGGCGTCTTCGAGATGAGATAGAGCGAGTGCCGGTGGTGCCCCGAGGTGCCGATGAAGGTCCCGACCTCGTGGAGGAGCGCGGCCAGCTCGAGGAGCATCCGGTCCCGCTTGCCGAGCCCGTGCATCGTCTTGAGCTGATCGAACAGCGAGATCGCGAGCGCGGTGACCCGATGCGCGTGCTTCGCGTCCACGTCGTACTTCTTGAGAAGCGCGAGCACCGCGTTCCGGGTCTGCGAGACCTCGAGCTCCTTCTTCCCTTCCGTGCTCGCCGCGCGCGCCACGTCCACCAGCACGCCGTCGACCAGCCCCACGAAGGGCACCCAGATCTCCCGCGCGCGCACGCGCTTCGCGACGTACTCGAAGATGGCGCCCGCGGGCACGATCACGTCCGCGCGATCGGGGCGGAGATCGTATTCCTCCGCGCGCTCCTTGGGATCGAGCTTGGCGAGTTGCGCCAGCGTGCGGCTGAGACGCGGCAAGGTGACCTTCGCGGCCTCGTGCTCGCCGTTCGAGCGGGCGTCCCCGTTCGGCGACGCGATCTCGGCGATGGCTTCGATGTTCCCGCCGGTGCCGACGAAACGCGAGAGGCGTCGCCGCTTGAAGAAGTCGAGAATGGGAAAGCGCGAGGACTGGAGCGTCTGGCGCACGATGCCGAGCGTCTTCTCCGGCGATTCGGAGTTGGCGCGGCGGAGGAGGCGCACGCCACCGACGTCGTGCGACTCCACCACCAGGATCTCCCCGTTCCCGACGATCGCGATCTCGCTCGAGCCGCCGCCCACGTCGAGGATGAGGGAGAGCCCGCGGCTCAGGGAGAGCTTGCTCTTCACCCCCAGCGCGACGAGCCGCGCTTCCTCGGTCCCTTCGATCAGCTCGAGGTCGAGCCCCGTCTCCTGGTGCACGCGCTCGAGGAAGGCGGCGCGGTTCTTGGCCTCGCGCGTCGCGCTCGTGGCCACGGCGCGATGGAGGACCACCTCGTACTCCTCCATCTTCTTCCGGAATTCACGGAACGCCTCGAGCGCCGCGTCCATCGTGGGGGCGTCGATCCGCTGATCCTTGAAGACGGAGGCCCCGAGGCGGACCGGCATCCGGACCCGTTCCAGCACCTTGTACTTGTCCGGGCTCTTGAACTCCGCGATGACCAGGCGGAACGCGTTCGATCCGACATCCATGCCGGCGCAGCGAATGGGGAAGGAAGTCTTTGCGGTCGAAGCCATTGCCCCATCTTGGCGGGTGGGGCGCCTGGGCGTCAAGGCGGGTAGGTCAAAGGGCTCCCTGGATCTCGCGCTCCTCGGGCGTCGTGTACACGACGCGGTACGGGGGATACGTCGCCACGGCCGAGGCGCCGACCTTGTCATAGACCGTGATTTTCAGCCCCGTGTAGAGAACATCCATGTAGGTCACGACGACGGCCTTCGTCTGTGGAACGGCCGGCGGTATCGCGTTCATGGGCCCCTGAACGGTCGTGAATCCACCGCCGCAATACCCGCCGATCTGATCGAGGGCCGGAGACGCATCTACGAGGTTGATGTGGCCGTAACTACTCCCGAGACCGTTCGCTGAGAAGAGTCCCCCTTGCTCGCGCTGCATCGCGAGAAAGTCGACGCCCGGGAAGGTGGCAGGCACGGCGAGGATCTGGCCCGTTGCCACTGTGTCGGCATATCCGAACTCGAGACAACCGGTCGTCGACGTGTCCGGCCGAACGATGAATCGGTTGAGCTGGATCGAGTCGATGTGGAGAGCGGCCACATTGATGTCGTCGAGGCCGTCGGGATCCCCGGCCAGAACCCAGAGATTGACGCCGTCCGCACCATAATGGGCAACGTTCTCGACCGGGGAATCGGGCCCAAACGAAACGACGAGCGGCGGGTTGTTGGGCCCCGGCTGGTTCTCGACGACGATCTTGTCCTCATCGTTGCAACCGGGCAGAGCGAGGGCGAACAGAAGCGTGGCCGGAACGGCAAGCGATCGGAAAAGGCTCATGGGTCCCCCTGAGGTCCAATGAGGCGAGGCCAGAA
>DATEOQ010000258.1:0-6332 GCA_035273905.1 Candidatus Eiseniibacteriota bacterium
GAGGCCGTGCTGCGCCCGCGTGAGGAAGTAGTAGTCGTCCCAGAAGTAGCCAAGCCGCAGCATCGGCCAGGCGAGCGCGATCGCTGCGAGGGGAGGCGCGAGCAGGGCCCAGCGCCGCATGGCCCCCGGGCTCACTCCCGCCGTTCCTCGCGCCGGATCTCGTCCAGGCGGATCACGATCGACGCGCTCGAATCGAGGAGATCGTTCAGCACCTGCTCGGCCGCGCGCGTCGGTCCGGCGCGGCGCGGACGGTTGTCCTCGAGGTAGGGCCAGAGCGCCTTTCGAATCTCCGGCGGGAGCGTGGTCTCGAGATATTCGAGCGCGGTGCCGCGCAGGAGCGGATCGGTGGTGTGGAGTCCCTTGAACGCAATCTTGAGCGGCTGGCGCGGCAGCGCGAGCGCGAGCAGCGTGAAAACGTGCTCGAGGCTCCGGTTGGCGCGCTCCTTCAGCACCTCGTCCATGACGGGAGACCACGAGTCGTCGTCCATCCGGTCGAGCACTTTCCGGCTCTCCCAGACCCCGGCGCCCGCTTGCACCTCGCGGAGCACGGCCGCGAAGGCCTCGTCGGGCGGAACCGAGAGCGTGGCGTCCAGCTCCGCGAGATGGGCGAGCCCGCGGCCGCACCGGTAGCGCACCTCGAACCGCGGATCGCGGAGTCCTCCGAGGAGCGCCCGAACGGCGCGCGCATCCTGAAAGGTCGCGAGGACGAGCGGAATGCGCCGGCGGATCGTGAACTCGATCTCGGGATCGAGGAGCGACCCCTCGAGCGGGCCGATGACCTCCGGCGTCCCGCGGCGGAGCGCGCCCAGCGCCTCCGATGCGACGTCGTCCCAGGCCAGGAGCGGGATGACGTGCGTCGCGAGCGTTCCATCCACCCGCACTCCGGCGAGCGTGCGGCGTACGCGTGCTGCGTCGCGCGAGTGGAGATCGCGGATGCGCGCGAGCTCGGCCGCGGCTTCGCCGTCCGGCTCGACGCGGAGCATCGCCGTGGAGCCAGTGCCCGCGCTCTTTCGCGGATCATGAAGTATTTGGCTCAGCGCGAGCGGGCCCAGCGTCTGGAGCACCGTGGACCGGGTGGTCGAGTCCTGCACGTCCTGGATGTCGAGCTGCACCGCGCGCGAGACGAGGCCGCGCGCGAGCGTGGTCTGGTACCCACGGTGGAGCCCGAGCGCAATGAAGAATCCGACGGTGGAGATCAGAGCGGCCATGAGGAGGAGCACCGTGGCCTGCCGCCCCTCGAGGCCGACGAGGAGGACCGCCTGCGCGAGCCCGGCCGCGATGATGTCTCCCGCGCGCGCCGTGCCGACGTCCGCGAGCGATTTGATCGCCCGCTTCTCACGCTGTGGGACGGGAGTGAAGAGCACCTCGTAGCCCGCGCGGAAGAGCGAGTTCGAGAGCACCGTCTCGACGGCGCGCGCCGCGATGGCCGATCCGAGCCCGGGAATGGCGGCCGCCGTCGCGGAGGCGATGGCCACCCCTCCCGGAAGCGCGGCCGCGGATCGCGCCGGGCCGAGGCGCTCGAGGAGCCAGCGGCTGAGCGAGGTCTGCACGAGCACCGTCACGAGCGAGGCGGCCGTGTAGAAATAGGCGAAGAACCGGAGCAGGTGCCCCTGCTCGTTCATGGCCATGGACGCCCGCCCCTTGAGCACGAGATCGATCAACCCTTCACTGATCGTGGCGAGGAGGACGAGGTTGATGAGCCCGCGGATGTAGGGCGTCCTCGCCACCACCGCGTGCGGATTCAGGTGCTCGGTTTCGCGCGGGGCACCGGTGCCCGGCACGGCCGAGATCGGATGCGACGTCGACGTGACCCGCGCGATGGCGGCGGCGGAGACGAAGTGGAGTCCCGCGAGGATCGGGATCATCGTCGTGAGCGGGAGAACGCCGGCGATCTGCGACGCCACGAGTCCGCCCAGGAGACCGCCCACCGTCGCCGCCGCCGTGAGCCGGCCGAGCTGCCGCTTCGCGCTGCGCGGATCGAACCGCTCGTTCATCAGCTGCCAGAAGCCCGAGATGAGGAGCGCGCCCAGGCAACCGTAATGCGCGTAGAGGAGGATCGACGCGGGTCCCGGGGCGACGAAGGACACGCCCCACTCGACGAGCATCAGGATCCCGCTCGCGAGGAACGCCGTGGGGATCAGCCGTTCCGGGCCCCAGCGGCTGAGCACACGCGTCGAGCCGTACGCGAGAAGGAGCGCCGCGGCCGAGGTCACCGCCACCATCGCGGGGAGATATCGTACCGGGTACATGGACAGGAAGAACGCGTCCCGCGTGGCCTTGGCGCCGACCTGGTAGGCGATCATGGCCATGGCCGCGATGCTGGCGGCGAGCAGGAACGAGCGGCTATCGCGCGGAGCGGAGGTCAAGGCGTGAGAATAACCCGGCGGAGGAGCGCCGGGCGGTGCGAAGGGCTAGGTCCGGGGACGGCCCGCGAGCGCGAGGACCAGGGCGCGCTCGGTCGCGCGCCACGTGCGCCACGCCACGAAGAGGACGAGAAGGCTGCCCATCGCGATCAGCGTCAGGAGAACCGCGCGGTCGACATCCCTGGCGATATCGGTCGCTCGGTTCCACAGCCACGCCTCCAGGAGAGCCGCGCCGCCGAGGAGCCGTTCCGGCCACCAGGACGCGAGGAGGGCGAGGACGAGCGCGATGGTGAGCCCGACCGCGGCGACCGGATCGCTCGCGGCGAGCAGCCAGGCTGGCACGAGGCGAGGATCCGCCGCCGTGACCCGCGCCATCACGCGGTCCGTGAAGCCCGCCGGTGCCCGGATCGCTTCGGGCTTCGCCCGGAACATTTCGTCCGCCCAGCGCTCGTTATCGTCCACGAATCACCCGCTCGTCCCGCTCGTACGCCTCGCGAAGCGCCGCGCGCCCGCGGCTCATGTGGGTCTTCACGGTGTTCTCCGGCAGATCCAGCATCTGCGCGATCTCCGCGACCGGACGATCATCGTAGTAGAACAGCGTGAGTGCCGCGCGCTGCAGTGGCGGCAGCTCCCCGAGGAGCTGATCCATCCGCCGCGAGAGGCCCGCATCGGCCGGCGTGGTCGAGGGCTCCTCTCCACCATCGACCGCGACCTCGCGCGCGCGACGCGTCTTCAACACGTCGGCCCGGTCCAGCGCCAGCCGCACGAGGATGCGGTGGAGCCACGTCATGAACGATGCCTCGCCCCGGAACTCGGCCATCCCGCGCCACGCCCGGACGAACGCGTCCTGCGCGATCTCCTCGGCATCGGACCGGCTGCGCACCATCCGGTACGCGAGGGCGTAGGCGCGATCCTGGTAGCGCTCCACGAGGGCCCGGTAGGCCCGTGAGTCGCCGGCGCGGCACCGCGCGATCCAGTCTCGCTCTTCGGGGGAGGTCTCCACCCTCGCCTTGGACGGGACGTCACCGGACTCCGGTTTCATGAAACCTGGCCGGGGGCTGACTCCCTCCAAGTCATTGGAACGGGCAGCTGATCCGAGCCGCCCGGCGGATCCATCAACCCAAGGAGCCAAGGCATGCACGATTTCTTCTCCATCGTCGTACCCGTCGTCGCGATCGTGTTCGGCATCTCCATGGCCATCGTGCGCATCGTCAGCCAGGCGCGTCTCGAGGAGCTGGCCCGGAAGGAGCGGATCGCGGCCATCGAGCGGGGCGTCGATCCGGAGAAGCTCCCCGCGCTTCCGGCATCCGACGGCTACGGCCTGGGCAGCAGCCGGATCCGCAGGGCGCACGGGCTTCTCATCGGTGGTCTCGTCCTTCTCGCCATTGGACTCGGGATGGCGGTGGTCTTTGCGTTCATCGAGCCGGAGAAGTCCCACTGGGTCGCGGGCGTGGTGCCGGGCTTCGTGGGCATCGCGCTCCTGCTGGCGAGCCGGATCGTGTGGCCCAAGGAGGGCGACCGGCCCGCGGGGCGACCGGGCGAGACCCGCTACTGAACCTCCGCGAGCCGCCGACGCAGGTCGGGGCTCAGCGTGCCCTCGAACACTTCCTCCACGGGGCCGGTCATGATGATGGAGAGGTCCTGAGCGACCTCGACCTCGAGCTGGCCCCCCTCCATCACCACCGTCACCGCGTTTCCGACCAGGCCGCGGTCGAAGCAGGCCGCGGCCACGGCGCAGGCGCTCGTGCCCGATGCGAGCGTATGCCCGGCGCCGCGCTCCCAGACGAGCGCGCGCACACGGCGGCGCGATTCGATCTCGGCGAGCTGGACGTTGATCCGCGCCGGGAACTGCGCGTGATTCTCGACCTGCGGGCCGAGCTCGAAGAGCGCTTTTCGCGTGTGGGGCTCGTGGAAGATCACGCAGTGCGGATTCCCGACCGAGACCACCGTCACGTCGAGCTTCTTGCTCCGAACCGGTAGGGACGTGACCGCACGGTCGATGGCAGCCTTGCCCATCTCGAGCCGCACCGCCTCCACGCGTCCGTCGGCACGATAGACCTCGGTCTTCACCGGGCCCACCACGGTCTCGATGGAGAACACGGACTCATCCGTGTAGCCGTGATCGCTCAGGAACTTCGCGACGATGCGGAGCCCGTTGCCGCTCCGCTCCGCGAGGGATCCATCCGGATTCCAGATGCGCACGACGAAGCGGTCGTCCGCCGCGGTCACCTCGAGAATCCCATCCGAGCCGAGGCCCAGGTGCCGATGGCAGAGCAGGCGCACCCGCTCCGGCGTGAGCGTGACGCCGAATCGCGCGGCGTCCACCACGACGTAGTCGTTGCCGAGGCCGTGCGACTTCACGAAGTCGAGCTCGAGCAAATCATCCTCCCTGATGGGACCGTCCGCCGTTCTCGTCGAGCCCGGTGATGCCGAGCGCCTCTTCCGTGATCGCGGCGCCGGCCCACGGCGCGCAGAGCGTGATCGCCTCGCGCACGCCGGTGCGCGTGCCGCCCACGTTCACCGCCCCGATGGCGTGCGACCGGAGCTGCCGCCACGCTCCCGTGACCGTGAGGATCGCGACCACCGCGTATTCGCGCTCGATCGCACCGAGCGCCGGCCGCGAGAGCGTCTTGCCGTAGCCCTCGAGCACCATCCAGGACGCGAGATCGGGCGAGAGTCCGTGCATGGTGGCGACGAGCTTCTCGTAGTTCCGTCCGTACACCCGGCGGCAGAGCTCCGTCCCCGAGCGTTCCCACGCCGCGGGTTCGACCGCCGCCGCCTCGCGCGGAATGCCGCCCGCGCGCT
Organism: Candidatus Eiseniibacteriota bacterium; assembly: GCA_035273905.1. Lineage (GTDB taxonomy): Bacteria > Eisenbacteria > RBG-16-71-46 > SZUA-252 > SZUA-252 > WS-9. The sequence goes on from DATEOQ010000258.1 coordinate 5,169, forward strand.
CCAGCACCTCGCGCGCCGCGAAGAGCGCCTCGATCGCGCGCGGAAAGCCGACGAAGAGATAGGACTGGAGAATGGCTTCGTAGAGCGCGGCCGGCGCGACGCCCGCCTCGAGCGCGAGCGCGGCCTCGCGGGCCACCGATTCGGAATCGGCCGCCGCGATCGCGGCCGATAGCGTGACGAGCTTGGCGACGCCTGAGTCGAGCGCTTGATCGGAGCCGTCCGCGTCGCGCATGCTCGCAATCTATGGGCCTGGGCGGGGCGTGTCAATCGGTGGGGACCGCGCTCGCTGTCCTGGCCGGCGTGACGTGGCCCGTCCTCGCGGTGCGGTTCGCGCTTGGCGGCCGGCGGCTCGCCAGCCTGGGGCGCGCGGAGACGCTTCCGGCCGCGAGCCTCCCCTCACTCACGGTGATCGTGGCGGCGAAGGACGAGGAGCGGCGCGTGGAACAGGCAGCGCGATCGCTCCTCGCGCAGGACTACCCCGGGCTCACCGTCTCGGTGGTCGATGACCGCTCGAGCGACGCCACGCCGGAGATCCTCCGCCGGCTCGCCTCGGAAGATGCGCGCCTCACCGTGACGCGCATCGACGATCTCCCGGAGGGATGGACGGGGAAGTCGCACGCGCTGGCCGCGGCGGCCGCGCGCGCCACGACCGAGTGGCTCCTCTTCACCGACGGCGACGTGGATCTGGCGCCGAACGCGTGCCGCCGCGCGATCTCCCTCGCGATGCGCGACGGGCGGGATCATCTCGCGGTCGCCCCCGACCTGGAGGTGGAAACCCTCGGCGAGGCCATCTTCATTGCCTACTTCGTGATCATGTTCCACGTGAGTCAGGAGCCCTGGAAGGCCCAGGACCCGAGCTCGCGGGGGTCCATCGGGATCGGCGCATTCAATCTCGTGCGACGCGACGTCTACGAGCGCGCGGGCGGGCACGGCGCGATCCGCTTCGAGCTGATCGACGATCTGGCGCTCGGGCGGCTCCTCAAGCGAAAGGGCGCGCGGCAGGCGTTCGCGCTGCCGGCTCGCCTCGTCGGCGTGCGGTGGCACGTGGGCGTACGCGGGCTCGTGCGCGGCGTCGAGAAGAACGCGTTCGCCGCGGTCGGCTACCGCACGGCGCCGGCGCTCCTTGCCGTGGTCGCGCAGCTGACGATCGCGGTCATGCCCGTG
>DATEOQ010000259.1:0-6990 GCA_035273905.1 Candidatus Eiseniibacteriota bacterium
ACGACCAGTCGGCCGCGCTCTCTCTCGCCGGGTAGCGCCACGGAACCTCCGAGATTCCGGCCGGCGTGAGCACCGCGTAGGAAAGGCCCCAGACCGCGGTCCCGAAGAGCGTGCCGTGGATGAACGGGTGGATGCGAAGGCGTGACTGCACGGCGCCGTAGATCGCGCCGAGCGCGGAGCCGTAGGCCCAATGCATGGCGGCTGTGACGAGGGGGCCTGGCGCTTCACGATCCGCGCGCCGAGCCCCCCTCTTGGCGAGCTGCGCGGGGGCATGAGCCTCCGACCATGTGCGCGGCTCCTTGAAGCTCTCCCCGCCCTTCCCCTTGGCGTAAGCCGTCCCTTCCCGGAGCGCGGTCATGACCGCCGTTCCCGCCACCCCGGCCGCCAGGCCGAGGCCGACACCGCCGAGGAGGCTCGTCCGTTTCCGCATGGGCGGGCCTTACCCCTTCGGGCGCGTTCGGGAACTCTCGTCCCGCTATCCCGCGCCTGGGGAGCCGTACCCGTCCGTCTCGCGGAGGAGGCGGACGAGTGCCTCGCGCTCCGGTCGCAGCTCTTCATGCACGGCCGCGAGCCGCTTCTCTCCGTCCGCAGTGAGGGTCAGGTACGCGACCCGGCCGTCGTCGCGGGCCGGCGCGCGCCTGACAAGCCCGGCCTCCTCCGCGCGCTGGACGAGCTCGGTGACGGTGCTCTGTGCCAGCTGCATTCGCTCGCAAAGCTCGCTCACCGTCGAGCGCTCCGCTCCCTGCGGTGCGCCCTTGATCATGAGCAGCAGGAGGTGGCGGCGCGGCGTCAGCCCGGCCCGCCTGGCCGCGTCTTCGCTGATGCGATGGAAGCGGCGCAGGGACGCGCGGAAAGCAGCCGCCTGCTCGAAGTCGGTCCTGACATCGCTTCTTGCCACGAGGGAATCCTCTCAGGTGCGTGAGCTCTCGCGCGCCGGCTCCGGCCTGTCGACCCGGCCGGGCCAGCCGCTCGCCGAGCCGAACAGCGAGATCAACGCGGGGATGAGCAAGGAGCGCACGACGAAGGTCTCGATCAGGACGCCGACGGCGAGCATGAAGCCGAGCTCCCGGAAGCCGCCGACCGGAACCACTGCCAGCATCCCGAAGGAGGCGGCGAGTGCGATCCCGGCGACCCCGATAGCCTTCGAGGCGCGCGGGGTGGCGAAGGCGATCGCCTCCCTGAGCGGCATGCGCTCCGCCTCCTGCCAGATGCGGCCGACCACGTAGACGTTGTAGTCCGACCCCAGGCAAACGAGGAGAACGCCGGCCGCGAACGGCACGTAGTAGGTGAGGTCGGAATGGCCGAGGAGATCCTGGAAGACGTACGTCGTGAGGCCGAGCGTTGCGGCCACCGAGGCGACGCTCGCTGCGAGCAGGTAGAGCGGCGCGATGAGGGCTCGCAGGAAGAGCGCAAGCAGGAGGAAGTTGACGAGGAGGACGACGATGCCCACTCGAAGCGAGGTGTCGACGACCGCCTGAACGGTGTCGGAGGCGAGAGCGGTCTGGCCGGTGATCCCTGCCTGCGCGTCCCCTAAGCCGCTGTCGCGGAGGAGGGCCGGGAGCGCGTCGTCCAGGGCGCGCACCTCGTCGATCGCCGGGGCTCCCAGCGGGTCGTGATCGAGGATGACGACGTAGCGCGCGGCGTTGCCGTCCTCCGTCACGAAGAGGCCGTCGGGCGCCTGCGGGATCTGCTGCTCGGCGGGGCCGAGGACCCCCGCCACTCCCGGCTGGTCCGCGAGTGCGCGCTGCAGGTGGAGGAGCCCGGCGGTCTCGCTCCCGATCCCGTTGCGCTCGACGAGCAGCACGGTCGGCGCGCTGATCCCCGGGGCGAAGCCGGTGCCGGCTGCGTCGGCCGCCTGGGCTTCCTGGGTGTGGGCAGGAAGGCCGCTGATCAGGCGGATGGCGAGCTTGGTCGCGGGAAGGCCGGTCGCGCAGAGGAAGAGCAGTCCGCCGCAGAGGAGGACGGTGATGAACGCGATCGGACGGGAGGTGAGGAAGCGGGCAAGCGACTCGCGCGTCGGCGAGGCGAAGCGATCCTCCCGCGCCTGCTCGTCGTAGCCGGGCCAGAAGACGAGGCGGCCGAAGATCGCGAGGAGTGCCGGGATGAGCGTGATCGAGACCACCAGAGCCACTGCCGCCGTCAGCGCGAGGCCCGGTCCGAAGGCGCGGAAGAAGTCGAGCTCGCCGACCAGAAGGGATGCCGTGCCCGCGACGACGATCAGGCCCGCCGTCGCGACGATGGGCGTCACGCGAATCGTCGCCGCCCGGGCGGAGTCCGCGGGCGAGCGTCCCTCGAGCAGCGAGCGCCGCATTCCCGACAGGTAGAAGACCGCGTAGTCGGTGACGATGCCGAGCGTGAGAGCCACCACGAGCGGCTCCACCTCCTGCGGAATCTCGACGCCGAGCCGGGTTCCGACCCAGGGGATCAAGCCCCGCGCGACGAGGAACGACACTCCCGCGGTGAAGAGCGCGACGAGCGGCGCGCCGAAGGCCTGGAACGTGAGGCCGACGACGAGGAGGATGATGAGCACGGTGCCCGCCTCGACGATGGGCAGCGCGTCCTCGATCTCCCGAAACTGCTGGTCGCGCGCCGGAGCCGGCCCGGTGACTCCGACCGGCGACTCCTCGGCGGGAATTGCGCCCGCATAGGCCTCGGCGGCGGCGACCCGGTCGGAGAGAGAGGCTTCCTGCCCGAAATAGAGGTACGTGATGGCGGTCGTCCCGTGCTCGCGCGAGCCCGGAAAGAGACCGAGCGTGTTGGCGATCGGAAGGGCGAGCTGGATGCCCTCCGGGTTCTTCGCCCCCCGGCTGACCGCAACCGCTCGGGCGACCGCCTTTGCCTGCGCGGTCGTCGAGAGCCCGTTCGGGTTGCGCTGGACGACGAGCGTGTCGGTCGTCAGGGGCACGGCGAAGATCTCCGCGTCGCGCTGCGCGACCTGGGCCGACTCGGCGTTGTCGGGGATGAGGCCGCCGAGCGGGAGCGGCTCTCCGGAGCCGAGCCCGGGCAACCACAACGTCACGGCGATCGCTGCTGCAATCCACGCGGGCACGACGAGAAAGCGGAGCCCGACGACGGCTCCGGCGAAGATTCGAACGGCCCGCTCACGAATCACGTTTCACCGCTACCCGTCGTGTGGCTTCCGGCAAACGGGGTAGAGAGCGGCCATGAGACTTTCCTACCTCGTCCGGGGCTTCCCCGGTCACCCACTGCATCCGCCGCTGACCGACGCCACGATCGGCGCCTACACCACGGCGACCGTGCTCGGGATCCTGGCCTTTGCGGGTGTCTCGGAGGGGAACCTCACCCGGGCGTGGTGGCTCGCGCTCCTCGTCGGCCTCGGCTTTACCGCCTTCGCGGCCCTCACGGGGCTCGCCGACTGGCTTTCGATCACATGGCGCTCGCCTCTCTGGTGGACGGCCACGTGGCACATGCTCTCGATGCTGACCGCGACCGCCTTCTTTGCGCTCGCGGCCGTCTTCGGGCACGACCGCTACGTCGCGGGCGAGATGGGCGGGAAGACGTTCGTTGCGACCCTCGTCGGCTTCGTCGCCCTGACGGTCGGCGGCTGGCTCGGAGGCGCCGTCGTCTTCACGCACGGCATGCGCGTGCTCGACCTCATCGACGAGCCGCCGGCGCGTGCCGCTGTGCCGGGGCACGATGAGAAGGAGGAGGCGGAGGCCTGATGCCACGCGCGATCTGGACGGGCTCGATCGCATTCGGGCTCGTCAACGTTCCTGTGCGTATGTACAGCGCCATCGAGGATCACTCGCTCCACTTCAACTACGTCCACGAGCCAGACGGGAGCCGGATCGGCTACGAGAAGGTCTGCAAGGAAGAAGGAAAGCCCGTCCCCGACTCGGAGATCGTCAAGGCCTTCGAGTACGAGAAGGGCGAGTGGGTCTACATGTCCGACGAGGACTTCGAGGCGGCCGCGGCGGAGAACCACCGCACGATCGACATCCGCCAGTTCGTCCCCTTCGAGGAGATCGACCCGATCTACTTCGAGCGCACGTACTACCTGGGGCCCGAGGAGAACGGCGAGCGCGTGTACGCGCTGCTCCTTCGCGCGCTGGAGGAGTCGGGGCTGGCGGGAATCGCCAAATGGGTCATGCGCGACCGGCAGAACCTGGGGTGCCTGCGGGTGCGCGAGGGCGCGATCACGCTCGAGCGCATGCACTTCGCCGACGAGGTGCGCTCGCTCGAGGACATCGCGCCGAAGAAGGTGAAGGTCGACGAGCAGGAGCTTGCGATGGCGTCGCAGCTCATCGAGCAGTTCCGCGACTCCTTCGACCCGGGCGAATACCGGGACACCTACCGCGATGCGCTCTGCGAGATCATCAAGGCGAAGCGGAAGGGCGAGCCGGTGCACGCCGAGCCTGTGTCCGAGCCCGAGGAGCCAACCGACCTGATGGCCGCCCTGCGCGCAAGCCTGGAGTCGACGCAGCGCGCCCGCGGGCGCAAGACGTCGCGGCGCAGTGGCAACGGGAACGGGGAGCTCGACTCGCTCTCCAAGGAGGAGCTCTACGAGCTCGCCAAGGACGCCGACATTCCGGGTCGCTCCGACATGTCCAAGCAGGACCTGCTCAAGGCGCTACGGCAGGCCGCATAGGTCCGTGGAAGACGAACGCCCCCTTCCCGAGTACGCGGCGCTCGCCGCGACATTCGGCACGGTTCTGGCCGGGTTTCTCGCGGTGGCCGGGAGACGCGTGCCCGAGCGGATCCCGCTCGCGGACACGGTCCGGATCGGACTGGCGAGCTACAAGGTCGGGCGTCTGATCGCGAAGGACCGTGTGACGGCCTTCGTCCGCGCGCCGGTGACGGAGGATCCGGACGCGACCGAGCCAAAGCGCGAAGGCGCTGCGCGGGCCCTCGGCGAGCTCCTCACCTGCCCGCACTGCATCGGCCTCTGGGCGGCCTCGGGCTTCGCGTACTCGCTCGTTCTCTTCCCGCGCCAGACCCGGCTCGTGACGACGATCTTCGGTGGCCAGGCCGTCGCCGACTTCTTGAACGCCGCGTTCGTCCGGCTCCGCCAGGTCTAGGACCAGCCCAGTTCGTCGAGGCGATCCTCGTCGATCCCGAAGTGGTGGGCCACTTCGTGCAGGACGGTGATGCGGATCTCCTCCTCGAGCACGGCAGGGTCGTCGCCGAACTCCTCTTCGAGCGGGAGCCGGTAGATGGCGATCTTGTCCGGGAGGACGCCCGAGTAGTCGTGCCGCTCGGTGAGCGGGATCCCGAAGTAGAGGCCGAAGAGATCGGGGTCCTCGGGGTTCTCGTCCTCGACGACGATCTCCACGTTGGACATCGCCGAGCGAAGGTCGGCGGGAAGCGAGGCCAGCGCCCGCTCCACGTGCTCCTCGAAGGTCAATACGCGGGCCGCACGGGTCTCGGGCGGCCGGCCGAGAAGATCCGGATGGCGAGGAGGCCGAAGACGAACCCTCCGATGTGGGCGAAGAACGCGACGCCGCCGGTCGCCTCCGGGGCGACGAAAGACTCCCCGCCGAGGAAGAGCTGGAGCAGGAACCAGAAGCCGAGAAACAGGAGCGCCGGGAGCTCGAAGAAGAAGAACGGGATCACCCACGTCAACACTCGGCCGCCGGGGAAGAGGACGATGTAGGCGCCGAGCACTGCGGCGATCGCGCCGCTCGCTCCGACGTTGGGGATCTCGGCGGCGGCGGCCGATCCCGCCTGCAGCGTGACGATCGTCTGGCTCAGCGTCGCGAAGAGGCCCCCGACGAGGTAGAAGGCTACGAAGCGAGGCCGGCCGAGCGTATCCTCGACGTTGTTCCCGAAGATCCAGAGGAACAGCATGTTGCCGAGGATGTGCTCCCAGCCTCCGTGCATGAACATCGCGGTGAAGACGTCCATCCACCACGGGTTCCCCGGAGCGATGCAGTCGTGCACGGGCTCGCAGGGGAAGTAGCCAGAGTCGAGGATCGACCGGTCGAGGTGCGGCAGCTGATAGAGGATCCAGACGCCGAAGTTGATCGCGATGATCGCGACGGTCACGACCGGGAAGCGCCTGGTCGGGACGTTGTCCCTGAGCGGGAGCATGCTCTAGCGGATCACGAGCGCCATCAGCGCTTTCTGCGCGTGCAGCCGGTTTTCCGCCTGGTCCCAGACCGCTGAGCGCGGCCCGTAGAGAACCTCCTTCGTGATCTCCTCGCCGTAGTGGGCGGGCAGGCAGTGGAGCACGATCGCGCGCTCGCTCCCGAGCGCGAGCAGCCCGTCGTCGATCCCGAAGCCTTCGAGGTCGGCGAGCCTGCGGTCGCGTTCCTCGTCCTGGCCCATGCTCGTCCAGACGTCGGTGTAGAGGACGTCCGCACCCTCGGCGCCGGCCCGCGCATCGTGGGTGAGCTCGACCGAGCTTCCGGAGACGTTGGCGGCTGCCTTCGCCCAGCCGACGACCTCCTGGCTGGGCTCGTAGCCCTCCGGTGTCGCGGCGACGAAGTCCATCCCCAGCTTCGCGCAGGCGACCATGAGCGAATGGCAGACGTTGTTCCCGTCGCCGAGGTAGGTGACGCGGACGCCGTCGAAGGTCTCGAGGCGCTCCCTGATCGTCATCACGTCCGCGAGGGCCTGGCAGGGGTGGAAGTCGTCCGTGAGCCCGTTGATCACGGGGATGTCCGCTGCGGCCGCGAGCGCGTCCACGTCGGCCTGGGTGAAGGTGCGGATCATGATTCCGTCGAGGTAGCGGGAGAGGACATTCCCTGTGTCCTCGATCGTCTCGCCGCGCCCGAGCTGGAGGTCTCCGGCCGCGAGGTAGAGCGCCGTGCCGCCGAGCTGGAACATCCCGACTTCGAAGCTCACGCGCGTCCTCGTGGAGGGCTTCTGGAAGATCATCCCGAGCGACCTGCCCTCGAGATGCCGGTGCGCGACCCGCTCGCGCTGGCGCGCCTTGAGCCTGTCGGCAAGGTCGAGTACCTGGACGAGCTCGTCCGCGTCCCAGTCGTTCACGCGCAGGAAGTCGCGCCCTTTGAGCTGTGCCGAGAT
>DATEOQ010000260.1:0-7772 GCA_035273905.1 Candidatus Eiseniibacteriota bacterium
CGGGGTGGGCGCTCTCAGGCGCCAGTCCCGCCGTCGCGTTTTGCGGCCTTTACGTCGCGAGCGGCGATGAGCGGATGTACAACCAGTCGTCCAAGGTGGTCATCGCGCGAGATGGGGACCGCACGGTCCTTACGATGGCGAGCGACTATCAGGGAGACCCCAAGCAGTTCGCTGTAGTCATCCCGGTCCCCGTGGTGCCGCGGCGGAGCCAGATCCACATCGGCGACTCGACCTGGGTGGATCGGCTCGTCGTCTACTCGGTTCCGAGGCTGGTGGAGTACAACGATCCGAATCCATGCCCCGCGGTGCAGATCAAGACGCTCGACGTGCGAGGGGATCAGAAGATCGCAATCCGGAAGAAAGACAGCTCGACCAAGCAGATCATTGCCGGCGTGGACGTGATGGCGGAATACAAGGTCGACGAATATGAAATCGTGATCCTGTCGGCGAATGAAGCCCGGTCACTCGAGACATGGCTCGCAGCCAACGAGTATGGGGCCCCCGCTGGGGCCACGAAGGTTCTACGCAGTTACATCAAGCAGCACATGTACTTCTTCGTCGCCAAGGTCGACGTGACCGAGCAAGAGCGCCTCGGATTCCGCTATCTCCGCCCGATCCAGGTCGCCTATGAGTCGCCCCGTTTCGTGCTGCCGCTGCGCCTTGGGATGGCGAACGCGACCGGACCTCAAGACATGCTCGTGTTCACGCTGACGCGGCGAGGACGCGTCGAGTCGACGAACTACCGGACGATCGCCATGCCGACGGACGTCGACGTGCCCGAGTTCGTCCGAGAGGACTTCGCGAGCTTCTATCGCACCGTCTTTTCTCGGCGCGAGGAGGCGGAACGGGACGGAGCCGTATTTCTGGAATATGCGTGGATGGTGACCCCTTATCGGGTCTCGAGAGATCCCTGCACGGCGCCGGTCATGAGGCCGGAGGAGCTGCGCGCGTTGGGCGCCGTATGGGTCGGAGGGCCGTCCGAGATGCCTCGACCCTTCATGCTCACGCGGCTCCACGTGCGGTATGACGCCAAGCGATTCCCTGAAGATCTCCAGCTCCAGGAGACGGCGAATCGGACGAACTGGCAGGCGCGGTACGTGATCCATCATCCCTACCGCGGGCCGGAGGAGTGCTCGGAGATGACCGCGTACCGGAAGAAGGTCTGGGAGCGGCGCGAAGAGGAGGCTCGCAATTACTGCGAGCTGACCGGGGCCAGCCTCCAGACCACCCGTGCGAAGATGGCGGTGGGCGAGAAATGGGAGGAGCCGGCGGAAGCGATGCAGTGGTGGGAGCGGATCTGGGCGCGGTGACCCAGGCTGACGGGTGAGACGATTCACCCGCCTCGGTCGGCCCGGGGCTCATGACGCCGTTCACTTCCCGGGGAGCTGTGCCGTGGCCGAAGGGTCGGTAAGGCTGATGTTCGTGACCCTGCCATAGGCCGAGTACGGGGCCGCGGCACCGGCTCCCATGTCGTTTCCCGCCACCCAGACCGAGTCGAGGACAGCACCGCTGCTCTGATAGAGCTGAAGACCCTGCATGCTCCCCGTGCGGACGGCTCGATTTCTCAGGAACAAGACATTACGGATGTCTCCCGACGTGGCGACCGCCCTGAAGGCGTACCCGGGTCTCTCCTTGTTCGTGTTCCTGGCCATGTTCCTCGAGAATCGAACCCCGTTCACCGTGCCGTTCACGCCGCTCTGCTGGATGATGAAGCCTTCGCGCTGGGCTCCATCGACGACACAGTCCTGAACCACGATCTGCTGCGCCACATCCGGTCCATTGGCGACGACCGCGATGCCTTCCGCCTGACAGTTTCGGAATGTGCACCCCTGAAGCCGGACGTTGACGGCGTTGCCACCGATCTGGGCCCCCCGGTTGGCCGGGTGGAAGGTCTCGCCATGCGCGCCGACAAACGTGAGATCCTGGAACACGACGTTTCGGATGGTGTCCCGGCTCGAGTAGCAGTAGAGAAACGTCGCTCTGCTGTCGCTGTTCCTTCCATTCAGATTCCGGAACACGCCGTTCTCGATGCGGAGGTTGCGGACACCGCCCGGGTTGGAGCCCAGGGCGATGCAAACCCCGAACGAACTGTCCCCCGCCGTGAACCGAAGACGACTCATCGTGAGCCCATCGAGAGGAGGCGCGGTCCCGCTCTTCACGAAGAACACGCCGGTCTGCCCCTGGGCCACGATGTTCGAGATCTTGAAGTTCCGCATCGTATAACCTGGGATCGAGCCCTCGAATTCGAACACGTCCTTGAGCGCCTGCTTCGGCCGATTGCTGACCGAGTCGAAGTCGCAGTGGCTCCGAATGCCGTCGATCGTCACGTTCGAGACGTTGGAGCAATCGATCATCGTGTCGCGGTGGTTGTCGATCCGGGTGTTCGTGACGCTAAGGTCGCGCGCCCATCGCAGGCTCGCCGTCAGGTTGCCCGAGTTGTTGTTGAGGTTGATCCCGTTTCGGGTCCCCAGGTTGGTCTGCAGCCCCACGTCGTGGATCCAGCAGTGCTGGATGCGCGACTTCCGGCACGCGTCGAGCTCGAGCCCGGTCTGGAGCGTGTTCTTGATCTCCACGTCGCGGATCGTCACGTCCTCCGCGAACCAGATCTGGATCCCGAAATTGTTGCAGCCGTTCGGGTCCACGCCCGCCCAGGTTTGGCAACGTCCGTCGAGCGTGAGGCTCTCGATGCTGATCGACTGGAGCGAGTCGGTCGGCATGTTCCCCGCGACCCACAGATTGGGCGTGTGCATGCCCCAACGGGAGCTGTTGACGATGTCGCCGTGGTAGGCGGGATCTGCGGAATTGAACCGCGTCCGCGTGACGGTCGAGACGCCCATGCCCGAGCCCTTCCAGTGGGTGTTTCCGTGGATCCAGAGGGTCGAGTCGGCGTCGAGATTGCCCGGCCCCTGCTCGATGTAGAGATTCCGTCCGGGCACCGCCTTGTCGAGGACGGCCTGGACATTCGCGCGATTGACGGGGGAGATCGTCTCGCGATGGGTGTCACCCTCACGCCACCAGGTGAAGATAGCGGTGTTCGCGGCCTGAGCGGGAGTGGCCAGGACGATTGCCGCGAGGATCGCGAGGAGAGCTTGGTTCATGCGGGGCGTTTGGGTCGAGTGTGGTGAGCTGTAGCCATGAGCGTTCTACCGCGCCGCCGCCCTGCGGGCGGCCTCCTCCGTGCTGATCACGCGGCACACCTCGAAGTCGACGATGTCGCTCCAGTTCGCGATCCACTGGTCGAGGAGCGCGGGGTCGTCCGCTTCCATGAGCTGGTAGCAGCGGTGGAGCCGCTCGTCGATCCAGCTCGACACGTAGCGGAGTCCCTCGGGCGCCATGCGGCCGCGCTCGGCGAAGCGGCGGTAGACCGGCCCAGGGTCCCCTCCCTTATAGCTCTCGATCACCATGTACTGGCTCATACGTTGGGCTCCATCGTGTCCGTCTTGGAAGAAGCGCCAGGGGTTCGCTCCCCACTCGACAAAGTCTCGGGCGCGAGGCTCATGGGGCCGGTCCGCCGCCCGGCGAAACGCGCGCCATCTCCGTCTCGGGAGCCAGTCTAGCCGAACGTTCCTTTTCGAAGCACCTCGCGTATGGCGCAGGTTCCGAGGGCATGATCCATGCACACCTCCGCTGCGCTCCGTGGGGCAGAACGCAGGCGGATCGCCACGGAAGCTTCAGGGAAGGAGGCTGCCCATGAAACCAGCCAAAATCGTGGGGCATCACATCCACCCCATGCTGATCGTATTTCCGCTCGGACTCCTCGCTGTTTCCGTCTTCTTCGACATCGCGTACCTCGCGACGCACGGAACCGCGTTTGCAACCATCGCCTTCTGGGACATGCTGGCCGGCATTGTAGGCGGCCTCGCGGCCGCGGTGTTCGGCTTCTGGGACTACCTCACCATCCAGTCCGGCACGCGCGCCAAGCGGATCGGCGCGTGGCACGGTCTCAACATGGTCGTGGTCGTGGGACTGTTCGCGGCGAGCTGGCTCCTTCGCCGGATGGATCCCGCATACCTCCCGTCATCGTCCGCGCTCACGCTCTCGTTCATCGCGGTCGTTCTGGCCCTGGTGGGCGGATGGCTGGGCGGCGAGCTGGTGGAGCGGCTGGGTGTCGCCGTGTCGCCGGACGCGGGGCCCAACGCCCCGAGCTCGCTCCACAAGGATCACGTACCGGTCCGCGACATGCGGGAGCCGGCGCGGGGACGCACCGCTCGATAGCCTCAGGATGGAGCGGCGTTCAAAGCCGCTCCATCCGCTCCACGGTGAGCGAGCAGACCCCGAAGTCTTCCTCGACGAGACCGGTCAAGAGAAACGGCCGCCGCTCCGTCAAGAGATGGCAGAAGCGGCGATACGCCTCCGGAAACAGCGTGACGTCGTAGAGCGCGGTGGTGTCCTCGAAGGCGATGAACTCCATCGCCTCGTGCGCGTGGGTCTCCACGAGCTTCCCCTGGACGTACCAGCCGAGCACGGTCACGCGGCGTCCCGCATACCGGTCGAGGTCGCGCGCCGGAATCACGCCGCGCCCGCGCATCACGCGCTCGTAGGGCTCGAGCGGATGCGCGCTCCAGAGAAACCCGAGCGTCTCGATTTCATGCCGAAGCATCGTCGCCCGATCGTAGTCGGGTGTCGGAGGCGTCGCCACGGGCTCGGGGGCGAAGAGGTCGAGCGTTTGCGAGTGATGAGCCTGGCCGTCGACATAGAGCTCCCACAGGAGCTCGGGGCGCGAGCGCCCGGCGGCCACGGAATCGAGCGCGCCCGATTTCACGAGGAGCTCGAGATCGGACGGGGGAAGCTTGAGGCGTGTGCGAAGCTCCGCGAACGACGCGAACGGTCCGCACCTGGTTCGCTCCGCGAGGAGTGCCTCGAGCGATTCCGCATGGAGCCCCTTCAGCTGCATGAGCCCCATCCGCACCTGGCGCCCCGTTCCGGTGTACTCGCGCTCGCTCGCGTTCAGGTCCGGGGGGAGCACCTGGAGGCCCATGCGCTTCGCCTCGGAGACGTAGGCGAACGTCTGGTAGTAGCCCCCCTGATTCGAGATCACGGCGGCGATGAACTCGGCGGGGTAGTGCGCGCGGATCCATCCGCTCCGGAAGGACACGAGCGCATAAGACGCGCTGTGCGGCTTGCAGAAGGAATAGCCCGCGAAGGAGAGGATCATCATCCAGACCTTCTCGATCACCTCGGGCGACGCGCCGCGCTGCCGCGCGCCTTCGTAGAACTCGGCCTGATACGAGCGAAGCGGCCGGATCGGGCGCTTGTGGCTCAGCGCCTTGCGCAGGGCCTCGGCGTCCGCCAGCGAGAGCCCGCCCAGCTCCATCGCAACCTTGGTCACGTCCTCCTGGTAGCAAAGGATCCCGTACGTCTCGTCGAGCGTGTGCCGGAGCGCCGGGTGGAGGGGGTCGTACGCCCCGCCGTGCAGCCGGCGCACGTACTCGCGGATGTACTTGTTCGACGCGGGGCGGATCATCGACGAATGGATGACCAGATGGTCGAAGTCCCCCACCTTGGCCTTGCGCTGGAGCTGACGCATCGAGGGGGACTCGACGTAGAAGACGCCGACGGTGCGCCCCTCGGCCATCAACGTCTGGGTTTCGGGATCGTCGATCGGATTCCAGTGGCGCTCGTCGATCGCGACCCCCGTGTTTCGCGCCACGGCGGCAAGCGCATCCCGGATGACGGCGAGCGAGCGGTTCCCGAGCAGGTCCATCTTCACCAGGCCGAAGTCCTCGACCTGGTCCTTCTCCCACTGCACGATGGGAACGCCCTTGGGCGCGATCTCGACCGGCACGTGATCGGCAAGCGCGTCGGGCACGAGCACGATGCCGCCGGAGTGCACGGCGAGGTGGCGCGGGTGCCCCTCGAGCGCCGTCGCGAGCGCGAGGATCTCGGGCCACGGGGGCTCGAAGTCGACGTCCTGGAAGCGCGGGTGGCTCCCCATCTGCTCGATCTCGTCCTCGTAGCCCCAGAACGCGGCGAGCCGCTTCGTGACGTTCATGATCTCGGCCTCGGGCAGGCCGTAGACCTTGGCGATCTCGTGGATCGCACCGCGCCCGCGGAAGCCGACGTGGTTCGCGACCATCGCCGCGCGCACGGGGGCACCGTTTTCTTGGAGGACCTCGAGCTGGATGGCGTCGCGCTCGTCCCAGGCGAAGTCGACGTCGATATCGGGAGGATCGGTGCGCGCCGGAGACAGGAATCGCTCGAAGAAGAGATTGTGGCGCACGGGATCGACGTGGGTGATCGCGAGGAGATACGCCACGATGCTCGCCGCCCCCGATCCCCGGCCGCAGATGCGCGGCGTCCTCGACGTGATCGCCTCGACGATGAGGAAGTAATCGGCGAAGCCCTTGTCCCGGATGATCGCGAGCTCGCGGTCGAGCCTCGTGCGAACCTCTGCGGGGGGATTCTTGCCGTAGCGATGCAGGATCCCGGCCTCGCAGCGGGCGCAGAGGATCGAGAACGCATCGCCGCGATCGAGCGGATACGACGGGAACACGGTGCGCCCCATGGGCCAGTCGATCGTGCACTCGTGCGCGAGCCGGGCCGCGTTCTCGAGGGCTTCGGGCGCGTGCGGGAGGCGCTGCTCCATCTCGGCAGGCGCGAGGAGCGAGCGTGCGGGCTCCGCCAATGCGGCGGGGTCGAGGCGGTCGAGCGTGGTGTTCTCGTCGATGGCGCGCAGCACCTGATGGATGCGGTGCCCCTCGGCATGGACGAAGTGGACCGCGTTCGTCGCGACGCAGGGAATCTGGGTGACACGCGCCCACTGACGCAGCGCGCGATCGCCGCGGCCGGGAACGAGCTCCGCGTAGACCGGGAGCGTGTCACGGAGGGTGGCAAGGATCGCGCGTTCTTCGGAGAGGAGCGTGAGACCCTCGGCGTGCTCGCGCACGGAGCGTGCGATGCTAAACGTGGGATCGAGGTGGCGCTCGGTGATGACGCGGCAGAGGGATTTGTAGCCTTCGCGACCGCGGGCGAGGAGCACGGCGCGGCTTGGAGCGCTGGGGCCGTCCGGGTCGTGCGGGCCGTGCGGGCCGGGTGGGGCCGGCGGGGCCTGCGGGAGCGTGGCGGACGTGCCGTTTCCCGTCCCCGCGGCTTCCACGATCTCCGCCCCCGCGATCGCCTTGAGTCCCGCCTCCTCGCAGATCTGCCGGTAGAAGACGAATCCGTAGAGGGCGTTCGTATCGGTGAGCGCGAAGCGATCCATGCCCCGCTCGCGCGCGGCCAGCGCGAGGGCCTCCAACGTGTCGACCCCGCGCATCATCGAGTAGTGGCTATGAACGTGGAGATGGGCGAACGAGGCCATGCGCCATCCACGCCGCGGGAATCACGGCGGCAGTCCCGAGGCGCGCGCGGAGCGCGAGGAGCGCCTCGTCGAGCTGGTCGCGCCTGGTTGGACCCTCCACACCACTCCAGAGGTCGAGCTGGCAGCTCACCGGTGCACGCTCGCGCGCTTCGATGCGTATCCGCCGCACGCGCACGCGCCGGGACGCCGCGCGGGCCAGGAGCGCGAGCGCGGTGTGCCCGAGATGGGCCACGGTCGGTGCCGCGCGATCGAGCGACGCGGACGCCCTGCCCTCGCGCCCGTCCGCATAGCCCACCTCGACGACGAGTGACGCCGCCTCCGCGCGCCGGGCCCGAAGTCCACCCGCGAGCTCCACGACGAGGCGCGCCATGCGCGCGCCGAGCACCCGGAGATCGTTCGTTTCCGCGGCGATCGTCTCCTCGGCCGCGGCGACAGGTGTGGGGAGCGCGCGTCGCGACGCGGCATCGAGCCC
>DATEOQ010000261.1:0-2250 GCA_035273905.1 Candidatus Eiseniibacteriota bacterium
GAGCAGACGCCCCTTCCGGTCGCGGATCTCGCCGCGGGGCGCGGTGAGCACCTCCACCCGGATCCGGTTCTCCTCCGAGAGCTCCCCGTACTTGTCCCCCTGGAGTACCTGTAACGAGAAGAGCTGGAGGATCAGGAGGCCAAAGACGGACGCGACCCCGATGGTGAAGATCTGCTCCCGCCGGCGCGCCTGGTGGCGCGGCTCCACCTCGTACGCCACGTCAGACCTCGTCCGCGAGGAGGGGACGCCTCGAGAACGTCTCGGCGATCCCGAGCAGGATCACCACGACGACCCCGGTGTAGAGGGCGGACGGCGCGGCCGTCAGAACCATCTGCTTGCCGAACGTGGCAAGGTCGCCGTCGGTCGCGACCGCGTAATAGATGATGTCGTGCACGAGCATCGCGACGAAGAAGAACGCGAAGCGCACGCCGGCGTTCGCGCGATGGACCCGGAACCCCGCCTTCGCGACAAGGAATCCGACGATCGATTTCGCGAGCGCGTTCAGCCCGAGCGGGACGGAGGCGTCGAGATCCTGGATCAGCCCGACGCCGAAGCCGACGATCGTGCCCACGACCGGACCCCGCATCCAGGCGATGTAGACAACGTAAGCGACGAGAAGATCCGGGCGGGCGCCCGCGATCTCGATGCGGTGGAGCACCGTGGACTGGAGCACGAGGGCGACCAGGAGGACGACGCCGTCACGAACCCACTTCACCGGATCACCTTCTCCGCAGCCGCGGGAGGCTGCGCCGTGGCCGCGACCGCCTTTGCGGGAGTGGCGGGACGCGCCGAGGCGCTATCGGCCGCGGCACTGTCGGCTGGCGCCGCGGGCTTCGGCTCCTCGAGGAAGAGATCGGCCGGCGCCGTGCCGCGCAGATCGGACGGCGTGTAGACGAGGATCTCCTCGACGGAGCGGAAGTCGACGGCGGGATCGACGAGGATCTCCTTCATGAGTCCGTTGGGATCGAGCGCGACCTTCGCCACGGTGCCGATCCGGATCCCGACGGGAAAGATGCCGCCGAGGCCGGAGGTGACGACGCGGTCCCCCACCTTCACGTCCTCCTGCGACGAGATGTAGCGGAGGTTGAGCACCGGCTGGCTCCCGAACTCCCACTCGAGGACGCCGTCGACGCGCGTCCGCTCGATGCGCGCGGCCACCGCGCAATCGCGATTCAGTAGCGTGAGCACGCGCGTCTCATGCGGCGTCGAGCGCTCCGCGCGTCCCACGAGTCCGTCCGGCGTGAGCACCGCGCGTCCGGGCTCGACTCCGTCCGCGGTCCCCTTGTCGATGGTGAGGCTCCCGCCGAGGCGGTCGAGGCTCCGGGCGACGACGCTGGCCGCGACGAGGTTGTAGGGATGGCGCTCCTCGAGGTGGAGGAGGCGGCGAAGGCGCACGTTCTCCATGCGCTCGGCCTGAAGCGCGTCGGACTCGATCTGGAGCTGGGTGAGGCGGCTCCGGAGCTGGTGGTTCTCCCAGAACACGCCGACCGACTGGTCGACCCAGCCCACGGTGACTTCGAAAGGAGCGAGGAGGGTGTGCTGGAGAAACCAAGCGACCCTCGCCTGCAATCTCGCCTCGAGGAGCATCATCGAGAGTGAGAGCGTGCAGGCGATGACGAGCACCGTCCAGTCGGTGCGGCGTACAAACAGGTACCGGAGCATGAGGGCTTACGCCCCTTGCGTCAGTCGCGCACCACCGACATGAGGACCTTCTCGTACTGGGTCGGATCGTCCAGGATCTTCCCCGTGCCGAGCACGACGCACGAGAGCGGATCCTCGGCCACGGTGATGGGCAGGTTGGTGGCTTCACGAAGCAGCATGTCGATCCCGCGCAGGAGCGATCCGCCGCCCGTCATCACGATCCCCCGGTCCACGATATCCGACGCGAGCTCGGGGGGCGTCTTCTCCAAGGACTGCATGAGCGCGTCCACGATCTGCTGGAGCGGCTCGCTCAGCGCCTCGCGGACCTCGACGGAGGAGATCTTCATGGTCTTGGGAATGCCCGCGACCAGGTCGCGTCCCTTGATCTCCATCTCCTCCTCCTGCTCGAGGCGGAACGCGGAGCCGATCCGGATCTTGATCTGCTCGGCCGTCTGCTCGCCGATCAGCAGGTTGTAGGCCTTCTTCACGTACTGGACGATGGCCTCGTCCATCTCGTCGCCGCCGACGCGGATCGACTGCTGGTTCACGATCGAGTTGAGCGCCATGACCGCGATCTCGGTGGTGCCGCCGCCGATGTCGATGATCATG
>DATEOQ010000262.1:0-5198 GCA_035273905.1 Candidatus Eiseniibacteriota bacterium
GTTGATCGCGCTCAAGGGGGCGGGCGCCTCGATCGGCGGCTCGGTGTTCTTCACCGACCCCAAGTGCCGCCGCCTCGTCGATTCATCGCTCAAAGATGCGACGGGACCTCGACGGCTGGGCTCTTGGCTCGCCCAGGCCGCCGGGGTTCCCTTCGACGATCGCACCGGCTCCACCGCGCGCCAGGCGGATATCGCCGCGATCACCGCAAAGCTCGAGCTCTCGGGCCCCCTCGGACGCCTTGCCGCGAAGCTCGTGAACCGGGCCGCCAACGCGAAGATGAAGAAGAGCGCGTAGCGGCGGGTCCGGTCACCGCCGCCACGCCTCGACCTGCTACGCCTCTACGCCACGCCTCGACCTGCTACGCCTCTACGCTACGCCTCGACCTGCTACGCCCCTACCGCGCACGCCTCGACGAACCGCCGCTCGAAGACCTCGACCCAGCCCTTGTCGTAGCCGTCGCGGTACTCCGCAGCCTTCGCGCCCACCTTCTCCCAGTTCCGGTGCTCCAGGTCGACGCGCGTCCCTTCCGGGACGGCCGTGAATCGGATCTCGACCTCGCTCGGATGGGCGGGATCCATCCCCGGATGCCACGTCGTGACGAATCCCCGGGGGGGATCCCAGGACACGAGGGTGCCCCATTCCTTGCGCTCGCCGTCGGTCGAGAGCTCGTAGACCTTCCCTCCCGCCTTCGGCTCCATGTGGACGGAGGCAGCCTCGCCCTTGGACAGCGAGTGAGTCTTGTGGGGCCACCATGAGGTGATGCGCTCAGTGAAGATGGAAAACGCCTCGGCTGGTGTCCGGCGAACGACAACCGATTTCCGGATGGGAGCGACCTTCACGACGTTCGGGGCTGGATTCATCTCGATCTCCTCTTGCGGCGGGGTGCCGGTGGGGTAGGGGGTTTCGACGACGATCGGGATTCGAGGCCGCGCTCGGCCACCTCACGGAAGGACTCGAGTGCGTCGCCCCAGAATCGATCCAGGTAGCGGCGCAGCTCCTCGAGCCCGCGGCGCTCGATCTTGTAGAGGCGGCGCGTCCCGTCACGCTCGGCGCTCACGAGCCCCGCGCGCTCCAGCACGCGCAGGTGCTGCGACACGGCGGGTCGAGTGACGCGAAGGCCGCGCGCGACGCGCCCCACGGGAAGCGGACCGCGCCGGAGTCGCTCGAACACGAGCCGGCGGGTCGGATCCGCGAGCGCCTTGATCGCTTCTTGGTAAGCCATGGCTAACAGTAAACCACGGCTTACCGATCGAGTCAAACACGCAATCCTCGCAGCCTCGAATGATGCGGCCCACCCCCCTCGATCCGCGGTTGCAGACGCCCGGAATCGCAACGCCCGTATGGTATTCTCCTTGCCATGTCGCTGGCCGCAGGCACCAGAATCGGGGTCTACGAGATCCAGGGCCCCCTCGGGGCCGGTGGGATGGGGGAGATCTACCGCGCCCGGGACACCCGTCTCGACCGCACGGTCGCCATCAAGGCGCTCCCGCAAGGCTTTGCCAGCGATCCCGCGCTCCTCGCCCGCTTCGAGCGCGAGGCGAAATTACTCGCCTCGCTCAGCCACCCGAACATCGCCGGCATCTACGGGCTCGAGGATTCCAAGGGTGCGCCGTATCTCGTGCTCGAATACGTCGCCGGGGAGACCCTGGCGGATCGTCTCGCGCGCGGAGCTCTTTCGCCCTCCGAGACCGCGCGCGTTGGGGCTGCCATCGCGTCCGCGATCGAGGCGGCCCATGGGCGCGGTATCGTTCACCGCGATCTCAAGCCCGGCAACGTGATGCTCACGCCGAACGGGGACGTGAAGGTCCTCGATTTCGGGATCGCGAAGGACGGCATCGCCGTCGGCGCCTCGGCGCCATCGTCTGCGACCGTCGCCCAGACCATGACGGGCGAAGGGGTGATCCTCGGTACCGCGGCCTACATGAGCCCGGAGCAGGCGCGAGGACTGGCCGTCGACCGGCGGAGCGACGTGTGGTCCTTCGGCTGCGTGCTCTTCGAGTGCCTGGCTGGGGGACGGCCATTCCAGGGCCAAACCGTGACCGACGTGATCGTGCGCGTGCTCGAGCGCGAGCCCGACTGGAGCGCGCTTCCCGGCGCGACCCCCGCAGGACTGCGCGAGCTCATCCGGCGGTGCCTGCGAAAGGCGGCGGACGATCGCCCCGGCAGCATGGAAGACCTGCGCCGCGAGCTCCAGTCGATCGCCTCCGACGGTACGGGAAAATCGGGCGCCACCCTGAGTCCGTCCCTCGCGGTCCTCTACTTCGAGAACCTCTCGAGCGATCCCGAGAGCGAGTACTTCTGCGCCGGCATCACCGAGGACATTCTCACCGACCTCTCCAAGATCAAGGGCATGCGCGTGGCGTCCCGTAACGCCGTCGCTCGCTTCCGCGGCACCGTGGTGGACATTCCGAAGGTCGCGTCCGAGCTGGGCGTGACGGCGGTCATGGAAGGGAGCGTGCGCAAGTCGGGCGATCGCGTGCGCATCACGGCCCAGCTCATCAACGCCGCGGATGGCTTCCATCTGTGGGCCGAGCGCTTCGACCGGAAGCTCGAGGACGTGTTCGCGGTGCAGGAGGAGATCGCGTCCTCGATCACCGCGGCCCTGCGCGTGGCGCTCACCCCGAGCGAGGCCAAAGAAATCAAGCGGGACCGCCCTTCGAACGCGCGTGCCTACGACCTGTATCTCAAGGGCCGCGAGCAGTACGGGCGTTACACCGCCGAATCGCTCGAGGGCGCGCTCGCCCTCTTCCGCCAGGCCATCGAGCTGGAGCCCGACTACGCGCTCGCGTGGGCGGGCATCGGCGATGTCTACGGGCAGCTCCGGCAGTGGGGAGCCGATGATTCAGGCGGCAAGATGCTCCGCCAGGGTCTCGAGGCCGCGCGGCGGGCGATCGCGATCGATCCCAAGCTTCCCGACGGCCACAAGGCGGAGGCTCTCGTTCTGCGCGGCATGGGCGAGGTCGAGGCGCAGGCGGCCGCGCTGAAGCGCGCCAACGAGGCCGATCCTCGATACACCCCAGCGATTTGCAATCTCGCGGTCACCCAATGGGAGAGGGGCGATATCGCGGGATCCGAACGGTTGTACCGGCATTCCCTCCAGATCGATCCCATGGAGCCATTCGCCATGCTCTGGATGCTGCAAATCTTCGAGATGACCGGACGGTTCGAGGAGACACTGGCGCTGGCCGCCGAGCTCATGAGGATCAGCACGGTCCCCTTCTACACGAATGGCGCTCGCGCCATGTCCACCCTGGCCTACCTGGGTCTCGGCCGGCTCGCGGACGCGGAAAAGGCGGTCGATCTCGGTTCCATGGCGAGCGGGAACGCGGAGCTCATCCGAGCTCTCCTCGACTATCACTCCGGAAACCGTGACCGGGCGCTGGAGCTCGTCGAGCGTGCAGAAGCTGCGCCCCAGCTCGCACCGGTCCTGGCGTTCCAGGGTGCGGCCATCTTGACCTCGCTGGGAAAGAAGGACCTTGCCCGCCGCATCATGAGCCGTCCCATCACGCGTACCCATATCCCGATGCGGATCCGGATCATGCCCGGGCTCTGGCCCATTGCCGAAGAAGCGCCCTACGCCCCTCCGCGATCGGCGATGACCCTGATCTGGCCGAGTGAGGCACCTCCACCGAAGCCCGGCGTCGAGGAACGGTTCGCGGCGCTTCGGTTCGAGACCGGCCTGCCTTAGGCTCGGTTCGAGCGCGGGGCCCGTGCCAGGGCCGCCGGACATCGAGAGCTCCCTCCGTGAAATTCTGAAACCTCCCGGTCCCCTCGGCCGTCCTAGTGACTGAAACGCGATTCTGGTCACCGGTCACCCAGGGAGATTCCGATGCAGGCCACCCGCCAGGCTCCGAGCCGTCAGGTCATGAGGGACGCGATCCTCGACGCCGCGAACGAGCTTCTCAAGCGGTACGGCTACAACAAGATGACTATCGACGACCTGGCCCATGAGGTCGGGATCGGGAAGGGGACCATCTACCTCCACTTCCCGAGCAAGGAGGAGGTCGTGCTCTCCACCATCGACCGCATGGTGGACCGGCTCCTCGTCAAGCTCGCGGAGATCGCCGAAGGGCCCGGGTCGGTCTCCACGAGGCTGGAATCCATGCTCGTCACGCGGATCCTCTACCGGTTCGACCACCGGCACCACGACTCGAAGAGCATGGATGAGCTCCTGTCCGCGCTCCGAGCGCCGTACCTTGCGCGGCGCGAGCGCTACTTCGCCGCGGAGGCCGCCGTGATCGGCGAGGTGCTGGACGAGGGCCGCGTGCACGAGGAGCTCTTCGTCGAGGATCTCGCGGCCACGGCACAGACCCTCGTCCTGGCCACGAACGCCCTTCTACCCTCGAATCTGAGCGCCCGCGAGCTCGGGAAGCGCAAGCAGGTGGCCGAGCAGGCCACGGTGCTCGCGCGGCTCCTCGTCCGCGGGCTCGCCCCCCAACACCGTCGATAAGGAGACCCAAACCATGTGGATGAACCGGAGGTGTATCTACTGGCTGGCAGCGCTGACCGTGGTCGTTACCGCGAGCCCCGCGCTCGCCCAGGTGCGCACGCCGCTCAATCAGCCGGACATGCAGGTGGATGCCGCCACGAAGAGCGCGGTTCTCGACAGCATCCTCGACAAGCTGGACAGTCAGTACGTGATCCCCGCCGTGGCGAAGAAGACGCGGGACGCGATCGCGGCGCGGCGGAAGAAGCACGAGTACGACCGCATCACGAGCGCGGGGGAATTCGGTGACTCGCTGACGTCACATCTGCGCGCGGCGAGCCACGATCGTCATCTCTTGGTGATGTACAGCTTCGATCCCGTGCCCCTGTCCGCGGATACGGTCACGGCCGCGGACCAGGCCAAGGAAGACGAGTTCTTCCGCGTGCGGAACTATGGATTCGAGCAGGTGGAGCGGCTGCGGGGCAACGTGGGCTACATCCGGCTGCGGGGATTCGTCTCATCTCCCCAGGCGGGCGAGGCCGCGGCAGCCGCGATGCGGCTCATGGCAAACACGGATGCGCTCATCTTCGACCTGCGTCAGAACGGCGGCGGCAGCGGCCAGATGGTGCAACTTCTCACGACGTATCTCCTGAAGGGCGATCCGGTCCATCTGGTCAACGTCTACTCGCGCCCGGACAACGTCACCGTCCAGACCTGGACGCTGCCGTGGGTGCCCGGTCCGCGCTACGTGGACAAAGAGGTCTATCTCCT
>DATEOQ010000263.1:0-7837 GCA_035273905.1 Candidatus Eiseniibacteriota bacterium
CGTCCCCAGAGATAGCGGTCGAGGATGACGTCGCCGACGACGAGCACGCGCTTTCCGCGGAACGATGCGACCCGTTCCTCGAGCGCTCGTCGTGTGAGCCTGGAGGGCGATGCGGGCACGGTGGCGGGATTCAACCGGCCGCCTCTCCTTCCGGACGCGCGGCGAAGAAGTCGCGGATGAGCTCCCTGGCGCGCGCTTCGTCGTGCTCGAGCACCTCGACGTAACCCCAGTGTCCGCTTCCCGCGCGCTCGATCATGCCGAACGCGGGGAGCTGCGACGACACCGCGGTGGCGGGGATGTCCTGCTCCTTCAGGAAGTCGCAGAGAAGGGTCGCGGTCGCTTCGTCCCAGACGTCGGCGACCCGGACCAGCCGTTCTTCCGTCGCTTCATCCTCTCGATGGGTCATTCGGCGTATCCCTCCGGATACCGCTGGCGCCAGGTCCACGCGGTCTCGATGATGGTCTCGATATCCCCCCACTGGGGCCTCCAGCCTAACATGCGCCCCGCCTCTTCCGACGAGGCGATGAGCGCGGGTGGATCGCCGTCGCGGCGAGGGGCTTCGACGGTCGGGACCTTCTGCCCGGTGACCCGCTCCACCGAGCGGATGACCTCGCGGACGGACAGCCCTCGCTCCGCCCCAAGGTTGAGCGTGAGGCTCGCTCCGCCGTCCATCAGGTGCCGGATCGCCCGCACGTGCGCCTCCGCGATGTCGACCACGTGAATGTAGTCGCGCACCGCGGTGCCGTCCGGGGTCGGATAGTCGCTCCCGTAGACCGGAACCGGGTCGCGCGCGCCGCGCGCGGCGTCGAGGAGGAGCGGGATCAGGTGCGTCTCCCGGCGGTGGTCCTCGCCATGGTCGATGCTCGCTCCCGCCACGTTGAAGTAGCGGAGCGCCACGAAGCGGAGCCCGTCCGTGCGCTCACGCTCCCTTAGGATCGACTCGAACTGGAGCTTGGTCTGCCCGTACGGATTCCCCGGCACGAGGGGCGAATTCTCGTGGAGCGGCATGGGAGCCGACGCGTCGTACACCGCCGCCGTCGACGAGAAGACGATCCGCGACACGCCGTGCTCCCTCATCGCGTCGAGCACGATCGTCCCCTGCCGGACGTTCGCCTCTTCGTATCCGGCCGGGTCAAGGACGGAGTCGGAGACGATCGAGCGCGCCGCGAGATGGACGACGCAGTCGATCTCCTTCGTCGTGAACGCCTCGCGGAGCGCTTTGGGATCGGAGGTGTGGCCCTTCACGAGATAGGCGAGCGCCGGCACCGCGTCCTTGTGCCCGGTCGAGAGATCGTCGAGCACGAGGACGGAGTGGCGGCCTCGCACGAGCTCCTCGGCGACGACGCTGCCGATGTACCCGGCGCCACCGACGACGAGGAGATTCACGCGCGCTCGGCCGCGGCCCGGAGGCGCCTCAGCGCCTGCTCGGGATCGGGCGCCCGGAAAATCGAGTGGCCGGCAACGAACGTGTCCGCGCCGGCGCGCACCGCTTCGGCGATCGTCTCCTCGGCGATGCCCCCGTCGACTTGCAGCAGGCAGTCGTACCCACCCCGGTCGATCGCCTCGCGCACGCGCGCGATCCGCGCGGGCGAGTCTTCGAGGAAGGGCTGTCCCCCCTTCCCCGGCTCGACCGTCATGACGAGGGCGATGTCGAGATCGGGAAGCGCTTCGATCAGTCGCTCGATCGGAGTGCCGGGCTTCACCACGCCCCCGGCCTTCAGCCCGCGCGCGCGAATGGCGCGTGCCGCCTCGCGAAGGGGCACGGTCTCCTCGTGCACGATCAGGTGGTCCGCGCCGGCGCTCGCGAACGGCTCGAGGAAGCGAAGCGGCTCCACGATCATGAGGTGCACGTCGAACGGGAGCGTGGAGAGACGGCGCATGGCCTCGACCAGGATGGGACCGAAGGTGATGTTCCGGACGAACTGGCCATCCATGATGTCGATGTGGAGGAAGTCCGCCCCGGCGCGCTCGACGCGCGCGATCTCCTCCCCCAGCCTGGCGAAGTCGGCGGACAGGATGGACGGACACATGCGTAGGCGGCGGGGCCTGGACCAGGTGTCGGGGCGCACGGCGTGCTCGGCTGCCTTCACGGCTGCACGAAGAGGATCACGGAGTCGCGCGGCGCGACGCGCCGGCCGGGAGGCGGGCTCTGGGAGTTCACATCGCCCGACTTCTCCGCTCCGCGGCTCTCCCGGATCGCGACCGCGATGCCCTGGTCGCGCAGCCCGCGCGCGGCCGCGCTCCCGTCATGGCCGCTCAGGTCCGGGAGCACGAAGCTCCGCGGCACGGGCCCGAGGCTCACGAGGAGGTCCACCGCGGCGTCCTGCTCCACCATCGTCTCGCCGGGCGGATCGGACGCGATCACGAGGTCCTTCCCCACGTCGTCCGCGTACGCGCGGGCCGTGTGTCCCAGCTTCAATCCCGCGTTCTCGAGGAGCATCGTCGCCTGCCGCGCGGTGACGCCCTCGAGAACCGGCACGCTCGTCCCCTGCGCGCCCAGGCTCACGATCACGGAGATGCGGCGGCCGCGCTTCACGAGACCGCCCGCGGGCGGATCCTGCTCGGTGATGAAGCCGCGCGGCACGTCGGGGCTCCACTGCTCGGAGATCTTGGAGAGCTTCAGGTCCTCGGACGCGAGGACCTTCTCGGCCTCGCGCTCGCTCAGGCCGATCACCTCCGGCACGTGCACCTCCGCCCCCTGGCCGACGAAGCTCGGCATGAGAATGAGGTTCACGACGAGAAAACCGCCGAAGAGAGCGACCGCGGCGAGGGCGAGCGTGCCGGTGATGAGGTTGAAGCGAAAGCCGCGGCGGCGCTCGGAGCGAGGCGCAGGCGGATCCGGATCGGAGGGCTCGAGATCCGGCCCCATGGCGCTCGGAAGCTCGGCCAGATCCTCGGCGTCCCGGCCAGGCTCTCGCGTCTCGGTCAGGGGCTCCCTCATCGGCTCTCCCGTCCCTGTCGGGACTCCGCAGTCATCGGCGCCTCAGGCGCGCGGCGAAGACTCCATCCGTGCCGTGCCGGTGCGGGGTCGCCCGAAGGACCGGCTCGGGGGACGCGAACCCGGACGGGAGATACGGCCGCGCGTCCTCCATCCGGAACGCGGGCGTGCGCTCGAGAAACGAGGCCACCACGCGGTCCGTTTCCTCCGGTTCCAGCGAACAAACACTATATACCAGAACGCCGCCAGGCCGCGTGAGCCCGGCCGCCCGATCGAGGAGGGTCGACTGGAGCGCGGCCATCCTGGCGATGTCCGACTCCTCCTTCCGCCATCGCGCGTCCGCGCGCCGCCGGAGGACGCCCAGGCCGGTGCACGGAGCGTCGAGGAGGACGCCGTCGAAGGGCTGGGCGAAGGGGGCGGTCCGGGCGTCGGCGAGGACCACGTCGATGCCCGGGAGCCTCAGTCGGTGGACGAGGTTCTCCCGGAGCGCGCGGGCGCGTCCCGGCTGGATCTCGACCGCGGTGAGACGTCCTCCCGGAGCGACGCGCTCGGCCATCTGGGACGCCTTCCCGCCCGGCGCGGCGCAGAGATCGAGCGCGCGGTCGCCGGCCTTGATGTCGAGGAGCCCCGGCACGGACGCTTCCGCCTCGTCCTGCAGCGAAAGAAGGCCGTCCCGAAAGAGCGGCGAGCGCGAGGCGACGAACCCCCCCTCGAGCACGAGCACCGGACCGCCGTTCGGCCCCGGCTTCGACCCGACTCCTTCGGCCTCGAGGAGCTTCGCGAGCTCCGCGACTCGGATGCGATGCGCGTTCGCGCGCACCGAGACGGAAGGCTCCTCGTTGTCGGCCGCGAGGAGCTGCTCCGCTTCCTCCACGCCGTAGCGGTCGAGCCACCGCGAGACGAGCCATCGAGGGTGCGAGTGAACGACGGCGAGGTACCCCGCGGGATCGCTGTCGCGATCCGGGAGTGGCGCGCGCTCGCCGGCCGCGAGCCGGCGAAGCACCGCGTTCGCGAGTCCCGCTGTGCCCGGGTGGCCGTAGCGCTTCGCGAGCTCCACCGACTCGTGCACCGCGGCGGACGCGGGAATGCGTGTCAGGACGAGAACCTGGTACGCGCCGAGGCGGAGCGCGGCGCGAATGGGACCGGGAAGACGCTCCCATCCGCCTCGCGTCAGATGCTCGAGATGGTGGTCGAGGAGCGCCTTGTACCGGATCGATCCCTGCACCAGCGTCGTCACGAGCGCGGCGTCCTTCGGGCTCAGCGCCGCTTCGCGGAGCTTCGTCTCGAGGACGCGGTCCGAGTACGCGCTCCGCGTCTCGACCGCGAGCAATACTTGAAGCGCGACCTCGCGCGCGCCGGGCTTCCGCCGGTGGCGCGGCGGCGGCCTGCGTCCGGGACTCACGATGTCGCCGGCGCGAGGAGCGACGACCCGGGCTTGAGCCGTGCTCCGTTCGCGTAGTCCCGGCCGCTCATGGCGCGACGCCCGCTCGGCTTGAGCGACGCGATCCAGACCGAGCCGCGGGCGAGCGCGATCCGAAGGCCGCGCTCCTTGTCGATGCCGAGCACCGTGCCGGGGATGGCGCCCGGCTCCTCCGGTGCGGCTCGCGCCCCGATCAGCGTGAGGCGGCCCGAGGGCGTGTCGAAGAACGCGCCCGGATCGGGCGTGTAGGCGCGCACGCGGCGCTCGACCTCGTCCGCATCGACGCCCAGATCCAGCCGCCCCGCGTCGGGCGCGATCTTCGGCGCGTAGGTGGAGCGAGCGCCGTCCTGCGCCCGCCCCTCGCGCTCTCCGCGCTCGATCCGGTCGAGAGAGCGCGCGAGGCACTCGGCGCCGAGCAGGGCGAGGCGCTCGCCGAGCGTCCCGGCGTCCTCTCCGGGCTCGATCGGCGTCTCGATCGTCTCGAACACGGGCCCTTCGTCGAGCCCTTCGGTCATCCACATCGCGCTCACGCCCGTCGTGCGATCGCCCGCGAGGAGCGCCGCCTGGACCGGCGACGCGCCGCGATAGAGCGGGAGCAGCGAGAAATGGATGTTGAGCGCGCCGATCTTCGGCGCGTCGAGGAGCGCGCGCGGCAGGATCTGCCCATAGGCGACGACGACGAGGAGATCGGGCTCGAGCGCGCGCACGCGATCGATCTCCTCGGGGGCGCCGGCCTTGCGTGGGGTGGCGACGGACAGTCCCAGGTGCTCCGCCGCCTCCCGCACGGCGGACCGGCCGGTGGCGAGGCCTCGTCCCTGGGGACGGTCGGCGCGGGTCACGACGAGGAGCGGCGCGCGGCCGGTGTCGACGAGCTTCCGGAGAGGCGGCACCGCGTGAGCGGGCGTGCCGTAGTAGACGAGGCGCATCGCGCCTAGCGGGACGGCGAGCTACCCGGCGATTCGATCTCTCTCTCTTCGGCGAGGCGCTTCAGCTTGCCGTCGAGGAGCTTTCGCTGGATCGCGCTCAGCCGGTCGACGAAGAGGACTCCGTCCAGGTGGTCGGTCTCGTGCTGGATGGCGCGGGCCAGGAGTCCTTCGGCTTCCATGCGGAAAGGGGCGCCCGTCTCGTCCATCGCCTCCACGATCACGCGCTCGGCGCGCTTCACGTCGTGGCGGATGCCGGGGATGCTGAGGCAGCCCTCCTCCGCGACCGCGGAGCCTTCCTTCTTGACGATGACGGGATTGACGAAGGCGCGCTTCACGCGCGGCGCGTCCTCGGGCAGGACGTCGAGCACGAACACGCGGCGGAGCGTGCCCACCTGCGGCGCCGCGAGGCCAATGCCGTCCGCGCGGTACATGCATTCGAACATGCCCTGGACGAAGGCCGCGAGATCGGGCTCCAGCTTGACCACTGGAGCGGCCTTCTGGCGGAGCACGGGGTCTCCATAGTAGCGGAGGGTGAGGTGCGGGCTACTCACCGCGCTCGATCACCTGGATGATGGACTGGCTGGTGAACTCCATCTTCATGTCCTCCCCCACCTTGAGGACCACGATCTCGTCCTTGTCGCCCTTCCGCCCGATGACGGTCCCGAAGATACCGCCCGACGTGAGGACGCGGTCTCCCTTCTTCACCGCCTTGAGCATCGTCTCGGTGTCGCGCTGCTTCTTCTGCTGCGGGCGAATGATCATGAAATAGAAGATGCCGATTGTGATCGCAAGAATCGCGAACATGTGGAGCATCTGATCTTGCGGTGACGGCGCCGCGGCCGCACCGGCCGCCTGCGCGAACGCCTGGTCGAGCATGGGTTCTCCTGGGTGGGGTCAGACCGCCCGCTCGCGATAGCGCGCCTTGAAGGCGCTCGCGAGGGCGTCGAACGCGTCCCGCACGATGGCGGAACGGGCCTCGCGCATCAGTGTCTGGTAAAACGTTACGTTGTGCAAGGTCAGCATTCGGTGCGCGAGCATCTCGCCCACCTGGTGCAGATGCCTCAAGTAAGCGCGGCTGAACTCGCGACACGCTTCGCAGCCGCAGTCCCGGTCGAGCGGCGCGGGATCGCGCGCGTGCACGGCGTTCCGGATGTTGATCGGGCCGTCGGACGTGAACGCCATTCCGTTCCGCGCGTTCCGTGTCGGAAGGACGCAGTCGAACAGGTCCACGCCCGACGCGATGCCGTTGAGCAGATCGACGGGCGTTCCCATGCCCATGAGGTAGCGCGGCCGGTCGACGGGGAGCGCCTCGTTCACGATGCGCGCGAGCGCCCACGTCTCCTCCTTGCTCTCCCCCACCGAGAGCCCGCCGATGGCGTAGCCGTCGCACGGGATCGCGGCGCTCCTCGCCGCCATCTCCGCCCGGAGTGCGGCGTCCCCGGCTCCCTGCACGATCGTGAAGAGGAGCTGCGGAAGGCCGGTCGGCGTGGTGCGCGTGCGCGCGTGCGCGAGGGAGCGCTCCGTCCAGCGAAGCGTCCGCTCCCCCGCCGCGCGCGCGCCCGCCTGGTCGATGGGGAGGAGCACGGCGTGATCCAGCGTGACGGCGATGTCCACGCCGAGATCCGCCTGGATCTCCATCGCGCGCTCGGGCGTCAGCATCTCGGCCTTGCCGTCGATGTGGGAGTGGAAGAGCACGCCCTCCTCGGTGACCTTCGCGCGCTCGCCGAGGCTCATGATCTGGTAGCCGCCCGAATCGGTGAGGATGGGGCCGTCCCACCCCATGAACCGATGCAGCCCGCCCAGTTCGCGGATCACATCCGCGCCCGGGCGGAGCATCAGGTGATACGTGTTCGAAAGGACGATCTGCGTGCCGGCGGCGCGGATCTCAGCCGGCGTGAGCCCCTTCACGGTGCCCGCGGTGCCCACCGGCATGAACGCGGGTGTCGCGATCGCGCCGTGCGGTGTCGCGAGGCGGGCGGCTCTCGGGGCGGTCGCGCCGCCCCGCTCGAGGGTGAACGTCGGAGTGGGAACGCTCAGGCGCCATGGCCTCCCGGCGTGTCGATCCGGTACTCCTTGAGCTTCGTCCGGAGCGTCTGGCGCGAGATGCCGAGCGCCTCGGCCGCGCGCGTCTTGTTGCCCGCGGTCTGCTCGAGCGCCAGCTCGATCGCCATCCGCTCCGCGTCGGCAAGCGGCACGATGCTCTTCTCGGTCCGGATCATGGTCCCGATCACCGCCGCGCCCGATCCTCCAGCGCCCACGATCTCGAGCGGCAGGTGCTCCGGCAGGATCCACTCCTCGCTCTCGAGCAGGATGGACCGCTCGATCACGTTCCGTAGCTCGCGCACGTTGCCGGGCCACCGGTAGGCGAGGAGGAGCGCGAGCGCCTCGTCGTTCGGACCCTTCACGTTCCGCCCGAGCTCGCGGTTCCAGTGCCCGACGAAGTGGTCGATGAGCGGCGGGATGTCCTCCTGGCGCTCGCGGAGCGGCGGGATGACGAGCTGGAGCGCATTCAGACGGAAGTAGAGATCCTCGCGGAAACGGTCCTGCGCGACC
>DATEOQ010000264.1:0-5720 GCA_035273905.1 Candidatus Eiseniibacteriota bacterium
TCGCTCCATCATCAACCCTGGAGCGGCCTTCCGGGTGTCCGTTTCGGAGGTTGGGGGCGCTGCCGGGGTTCGGCGCGGAATGGCCAGGCTAGGGTACAATAGGGCAGCGGCGCTCCCCGCGCTGCTACCGAGGGGGTCGAAACCATGTCATCCCGTATGCGTCCCACGTTGCTCGTCGTCGACGACGATCCCGGATCGTCCGGTCTTCTGCGCGAAGTCTTCGTGCAGGAGGGCTACGACGTCTCCATGGCGCAAAGCGGCGCCGAGGCGCTGAAGCAGGCGGCCGAGCGTCCCTTCGACGTCGTGCTGAGCGACGTCCAGATGCCGGATATCGACGGGATCGAGGTGCTGCGCCGGCTCCGCGACGTGGCCCCGGACTCGACCGTGATTCTCGTCACGGCCTACAGCACGATCGAGATGGCGATCCGCGCGCTCAACGAGGGGGCGTTCGACTACGTGCGCAAGCCCTTCAAGCTCGACGAGGTGCGGCGCGTGGTGGAGCGGGCCATGGAGCGCCGCCGCGCGCGCGAGCATACGCCCAAGGTCGCCCCGGCGCCGGCTCCGACTCCGTCGGCCCATGAGCCAAGGCGGCGCGGCCGTCCGATCGCGGCGATCATCGGCTCGCATCCGGACATGGTCGAGCTCTTCAAGCTCGTCTCGCGCGTCGCGGGGACGAAGAGCTCGGTCATGATCATCGGCGAGAGCGGCACGGGCAAGGAGCTCATCGCGCGGACGATCCACGAAGCCTCCACGCGCCGGGACCGCCCCTTCGTCGCAGTGAACTGTACGAGTCTCTCGGAGACGCTCTTGGAGTCTGAGCTCTTCGGCCACGTGAAGGGGGCCTTCACCGGCGCGATCGAGCGGCGGCCGGGGCTCTTCCTCGAGGCCAACCGGGGCACCGTGTTCCTGGACGAGGTGGGGGACATGTCGCTCTCGATGCAGGCCAAGCTCCTCCGTGTGCTGCAGGAGGAAGAGGTGAAGCCGGTCGGGGGCACGGACACCATACCGGTCGACGTGCGCGTGGTCGCGGCCACCCACCAGGACCTCGAGGCGCTCGTGCGCACGGGGCGATTTCGGCTCGATCTCTATTACCGGCTCCACGTGGTGGCGCTCCGGGTGCCGCCCCTTCGCGAGCGGCGCGACGACATTCCAGTCCTGGCCGAGCACTTCCTCCGCGAGTACGGCCTCCTCGCGCAGCGGCCGATCCAGGGTTTCTCCACCAAGGCGATGCGCGCCTTGATGAACTATCCCTGGCCTGGAAACGTCCGAGAGCTCGAAAACGTCGTCGAAGGCGCGGTCGCGCTTGCGCCGGGGTCGATCGTCGAGGAGTCGGATCTACCGGACAAGATCGTCCATCACGCGGGGCCGATCCCGGCGACGCCGGGGGGCCAGGCCACCTTGGACGAGATGACCCGGCGGTACGTCCTCTCGGTTCTCGACAAGGTCCGCGGCAACAAGACGGAGGCCGCACGGATCCTGGGGGTGCCTCGGCGGACGCTCTACCGCATGCTCGAACGTTACGGGGTCGCGTCCGAAGTTGAAGTGAGCCAATCTGGCACGTCAGTCCACTGATTGGCTCACGTAGGTTAACTGATTTCTCACATGTCGTTTAGAACGACTCATCCACACCTCGGTACCCCTGCGGCACAAAAACCCCACCGGCCCCGTTCCAAGGCTCTCCCGACCACTTTGTCCAAGCTACATTTCCACAACAACTTAAGGCCGCATTCAAAACGGTCCCGGCTTCGAATGCCATGGCACGGTGAGTGCAAAAGCACTAGACCGTACCCAGACCTCACGGCTGGGACCCAGCGTGGTCCGCGCGCGTGTGCACGACACCCTGCCCTGCTTCGGCGTACCGGATCGCGTTTGGGTTCACGTCGACGGTTCAAGGCCCCTGGTAGCTGGCGGCAGCCTCGCGATGCTTCTGCCCCCCACACTTCGCGAGAACCGCCCTCCAGGGGCTTTTCTTTGTCCCGAACCGGCGTTTCGCGTGGACACGATCCGGACCTGTTTCTAGACTTTCCGTCCCAGTGAAACCCCCCAACACTTTGCGTCTTGCCGTCATTGCCCTCGCCTTGCTGGTGGGTGCCGCCGCGCTCCAGGGCGCGCCGGCCCAGCCGCCCGCATCGGCGAAATCCGGCCCCAAGTCTCCGGCCAAGCCCCAATCACAGCCTCCCGCTCCCGCCCCTCGGCCCGACGAGGTCGGCATGGTGGACGGCATTCCCATCTACCAGGTCGACTGGGACCGCCTGGCCGATCCCTACTTCGAGGAGGTCGAGGCCAAGGCGGGGCGCAAGCTGAGCGACGACGAGAAGAAGCTCCTCCGCAAGAACATCCTCGACGAGCTGATCCGCGAACGCCTGTGGCTGGCCGATGCCCGGCGTCGCGGGATGGTGGCGACCGAAGCAGCGATCGACTCCCGCATGAAGCAGAACGACTACTTCAAGAAGGGGGGCAAAGTCGACGAGGCCATGTTCCAGCGCTTCAAGAAGTCGGACACCTCGAACTATCCGGCGCTCAAGGACGAGATCCAGGATGCGATCCTCCTCGAGGAGTACGTCCGGTGGATGGAGCGGCGGTTCGGCCCTCGCGACGCCGAGCTTCGGAAGGAGTTCGAGACGCGGAGCTCGACCGCGACCATCCGCTACATGCTCATGGGCCCCGACGCGGTGTCCCTCGATCCCGACGCGACTCCGGCCCAGATCCGCGCCTACTACGACGCGCATCCGGACGAGTTCGAGAGCGCCGACGAGGCGCACATCCAGTACATCCGCATTCCCATCGGCGCGGACGCGTCGGTGCCCGACTCGGCCCGGGAGAATGCCGCGCAGGCTGCTTCCAAGATCGCTTCGGACGTGATCGCCGCGATTCGCACGGGGGCTCCCGCCGAGACGGCGGCCAAGCCGTACGGCGGCATCCAGGATCCTGGCTGGTTCAAGCTCGGCGATCCCATCCGCGGCATCGGCCGCTCCGAAGCGCTGACCGCCGCGATCAAGGGGGTCGATCCTCCGGTCTGGATCCGTGAGCCGCTGCGCATCGGACCGATGTACATGGTCGTGAACGTGGTGGAGCGCCGGCGCGCGAAGCGTCTTCCGTTCCACGACGTCGTCTACTACGCCAAGCGCAAAGCCGATCTCGAGGTGCGGGACCAGATGATCGACTCGCTCGCGCGAGAGGACGTGCGGCTCCATCCCGAGTCCTACTACGCGCCCAAGATCGAGGTCTCGATCGTCGCGCGCGGCCTCAACACGTTCGAACCGGGCTCCCCTCCGACTCCGAAAGAGATCGATCGGCGCCTCGAGAAGCTCAAGGAGGAGCTGCATCTCCCCGATTCGTCGCGCGCCTACCTGGACTCGACGCGCGCGAGCATCCCCGCCCTCATCGTCCAGGAGCGCCAGGTCAAGTCGGGCTTCCACGTGATGAAGGATGCCGCGGGGAAGCTCGCCAAGAAGGAATCGGCCGCCCGGGTGGCGTCGCGGTATGGCGGCGTCCTGAGCCTCCTCCGCACCTACCGTGGACAGCCTCCCGAGCGCGCGTCGATCCTCGAGGGGAAGCTCCTCGACAGTCTCTACACGATGCGCGCCGGGGCGGTCGTCGGCCCCCGCGTGAAGGACGACTCGGTGTACGTGGTCCGTCTCGAGTCGATCGACGGCACGCACGTGCCTCCGTTCTCGGAGATCCGGGAGGACGCGCGGGCGGCGGCGGAGGCGAAGCAGAAGGCCGACATCGCTCGCGAGGCGGAGGCCTGGTTCAGCGCGCGGGGAGGCAGCTACCGCACCGCGAGCAAGTACCTGCTCGACGTCGTCTTCTTCGCGAAGAAGAAGCCGGAGCAGATCACGGTGCCGGATGATTCGATCGCGTCCTACTGGCGCGACCATCCGCTCGAGTTCACCGAGCCCGCGAAGGCGAAGGTCCGTCACATCCTCGTGCGCTCGCAGGATGCAACCACGCTCGAGGCCGCGCGCCAGAAGGCCCTCGCGGCCCGCAAGCGCCTCGTCGCCGGCGAGGACTTCGCGGCCGTGGCGCGGGAGATGTCCGAGGACGCCACGTCCGCGACCCGGGGCGGCGAGCTCGGCGAGCTCACGCGGGGCGCCGTGCCGAAGGAGTTCGGGGACGCCATCATGAGCCTTGGCGTCGGTGAATTCAGCGACCCCGTGGAGACCAAGTTCGGGTACCACATCGTGCAAGTCGAGTCCCGGACGCCGGAGCGCCTGCGTCCGCTGGAGGAGTGCAAGACGGAGATCCGCGGCGTGATCGCCGACCAGATCGCCGATTCGCTCGCGCGCATTCCGGCCCGCATCCTCGCGGACCGTGCGAGCCGGGTGGGCTACCGTGCCGCCGACTCCCTGGCCGCGCCGTATGGGGGTTGGACGCGGAAGGGCCCGGTGGGCGCGGACGGAGAGATCGAGGGCGTTGGCAAGATTCCGTTCCTCGCACGCGTGGTCGCCTCGCTCGCCGACAGCGGCGTGGCGGCGGAGCCGGTCGAGCTTCCCGAAGGGGATGTCGTTCTCCGGAAGATGCGCGAAGAAGCGCCGCGGCAAGCGCGCTTCGATGAGGTCCGCGACAAGGCGATCGCCGACTATCAGGAAGAGCGCAAGCGGGCGGAGGCGGATTCGCTCAACACGCGCTTCAAGGCGGCCCTCAGGGAGGGCGCCGATCCCGAGACGCTCTTCGTGGCCTATGGAGGACTTCGTCCGAGCAAGTCGTTCGGACGCCAGGGTCCCATTCCGGACTTCCAGAAGGACGCGGTGCTCGGGCGCGACTCGACCTATCTCGCCCGCATCTTCGCGTCGAAGCCGAAAGCCGTACTGCCTCCCCTCACGGGGTCGAGCGGCACGCTCTACGGCGTGGTCGACACCGTGACGATCCCGGCCGCGAGCGAGTTCGCGCGACAGCGCGACGCGCTCCTCCGCCAGGTGCTGGACGAGCGGATCGACGCGTGGACCGGACGCCTCCGGACCAAGGCGCCGATTCGAATGAACCGGAAGGACCTGCAGGCGCTCGTCAGCTGAGGTACCATCCAGGTTCCTCGAGCTTCGTCACCCCGCGCGTTCCCGCTCCCGGAGGGTTGAGTCATGGATCGGGAGTCGGGCGTCTTGATGCACGATGTGGAGGAGTCGGAGCGGCCGCGTGAGCGCCTGTTCGAGCTGGGACCGGGTGCCTTGTCCGATGCGGATCTCGTCGCGCTCGTCCTCGGCGTCGGAAGCGGAGGTGAGAGCGTGCTGGATGTCGCGGCGCGCGTCACCCGGGCGATCCACCTCCGGCGGCTCCATCAAACCGCCGTGGAGGACATCCTCGCGGTCAAGGGCATGGGCCCGGCCCGCGCGGCGCAGCTCCTCGCGGCGGCGGAAATCGGGCGGAGGATCTGGCCCGACGCCGATCCGATCCCGCTCGTGCGCGGACCGGAGACGATCTTCGAGCTGACGGCGGACATCCGGCGCTCGAACCGGGAGCATTTCGTGGGCTTCTACCTGAACTCCCGGAACCAGGTGCTCCGCCGGGAGATCATCTCGATCGGGAGCTTGAACGCGAGCATCGTCCATCCCCGCGAGGTCTTCATCCCGGCGCTCGCCGTCTCCGCGGCCAGCCTGATCCTCGCGCACAACCATCCCTCCGGCGATCCCGAGCCGTCGGCGGAGGACGTCGCGGTGACGCGGCGGCTGATCGATGTCGGGCGTCTCGTCGGCGTGCCGCTCGTCGACCACGTCGTGATCGGC
>DATEOQ010000265.1:0-6313 GCA_035273905.1 Candidatus Eiseniibacteriota bacterium
CTCCGAGCATGCCCGCGGGGCCCGTCCCTCCAACTCAATCCACAGAAAGCCAATGGGTTACGAAAACCTGACCATCGCGATCGAGAACCGGCTCGCCCGCGTCACCATGAACCGGCCCAAGGTCCTGAACGCGCTCAACGAAGCAACCATCAAGGAGCTCCACATCGCCTTCTGCGCCCTGAAGGACGACCCGGCCGTCGGCGCGGTCATCGTGACCGGCGCGGGAGAGAAGGCCTTCGTCGCGGGGGCGGACATCAACGAGCTCGCGGTGATGACGCCGCTCCAGGGCGAAGCCTCGTCCCGGCTCGGGCAGGCTGCCTTCAACGTGATCGAGAATCTCGGCAAGCCCGTGATCGCCGCGGTGAACGGCTTCGCGCTCGGCGGCGGCTGCGAGCTCGCGCTCGCGTGCCACATGCGCTTCGCATCGGACAACGCCAAGCTGGGGCTTCCCGAGGTCGGGCTCGGCATCATGCCGGGCTACGGCGGCACCCAGAGGCTGACGCGCCTCGTCGGTCTCGGCCGCGCGATCGAGCTGATCACCACCGCGCGCATGATCGATGCGGCGGACGCGTTCCGCATCGGGCTCGTCAACGCGGTGATGCCCGCGGCGGATCTCATCCCGCACTGCGAGAAGGTGGCGCGCGAGATCCTCGGGCGCGGCCCCTTGGCGGTGCGGTACGCGATGGAAGCGGCCATCCGCGGCGCGGAAGCCGGGATCGAGCGCGGCCTCGAGCTCGAGTCCGCGTACTTCGGGCTCCTCTCCGCGACCGGCGACATGCGCGAGGGGCTGACCGCGTTCCTCGAGAAGCGGAAGCCCGCGTTCACGGGCGCTTAGCCCGCATGGCCGAACGCGTCGCCGTCGTCGCCTCCGCGCGCACTCCGATCGGAAAGTTCCTCGGCTCCTTCGCCGACCTCACGGCGTCGGATCTCGGCGCATTTGCCACACGCGGCGTCCTCGCGCGCGCGGGCGTCGATCCCGCCCATGTGGACCAGCTCATCTACGGCTGCGCGCGGCAGGCGGGGGGCGGTCCCAACATGGCGCGCCAGGTCGCGATGAAGGCCGGCATCCCCAAGGAGAAGCCGGCCTTCACCGTGAACCAGGCGTGCGGCTCGGGTCTCCAGGCCATCCTTCTCGGCGCGGAGCGAATCCTTCTTGGCCGCGCCCGGATCGTGCTCGCGGGAGGCGGCGAGTCGATGACGCGCGTTCCCTACTTCCTGGATCGAGCGCGGCTCGGCTACCGGCTCGGAAATGCGAAGGTCATCGACGGTATGTACCAGGACGGCTTCCTCGATCCCATCTGCGGCATGGTGATGGGGGAGACGGCGGAGAAGCTGGCGGACCTCTATTCCATCTCGCGCGAGGAGCAGGACGCGTTCGCGCTCGAAAGCCAGCGCAAGGCGGGCGAGGCGATCCGGGCCGGCCGGCTCACTCCCGAGATCGTCCCCGTGGAGATCGCGGGGCGGAAGGGCGAGACGCGCACCATCGCGGCGGACGAGCATCCGCGCCCCGACACGACCCTGGCGGAGATCGCCAAGCTGCCGCCCGTGTTCCGGAAGGACGGCACCGTGCACGCGGGGAACGCCTCCGGCATCACCGACGGCGCCGCCTCGCTGGTCCTCGCGTCGGAGTCGGTCGTGGAGGAGCGGGGCTGGACGCCGCAGGCCTGGCTTGGCGAGAGCGTCACGGTCGGCGTGGATCCCTCGATCATGGGCATCGGCCCCGTGCCGGCGACGAAGCAGCTCCTCGCCAAGACGGGACGAGCGCTCTCCGACTACGAGTTGATCGAGCTCAACGAGGCTTTTGCCGCGCAGGTGATCGCGTGCGACCGCGATCTCGGGCTCGACAAGGCAAAGCTCAACGTGAACGGCGGCGCGATCGCGCTCGGCCATCCGATCGGCGCGACCGGCGCGCGCATCGTGACGACGCTCCTTCACGAGATGGGGCGACGCAAGGCGCGGCTCGGACTCGCCACGCTCTGCGTGAGCGGCGGACTCGGCCTGGCCGTGGAATTCATCCGGGACGGGAAGGAGTGAGGGCATGAAGACGGTGGGAGTCGTCGGCTGCGGTCTCATGGGCTCGGGCATCGCGCAGGTGAGCGCGCAGGCCGGCCTCACGACGTGGGTGCGCGAGGTGGACAAGCCGGCGCTCGAGAAAGGGCTCGGTCGCATCCGGAAGTTCCTCGAGGACGGCGTCGCGAAAGGGAAGCTCACCCCGGAAGCACGCGACGAGACGCTCGGCCGGATCAAGGGAACCACCGAGCTTCAAGATCTCGCCACGTGCGACCTCGTCATCGAGGCGGTCGTGGAGAGCCTCGACGCCAAGCGCCAGGTCTTCTCCACCCTCGACAAGATCGTCCCCGCGTCGACGGTGCTCGCGAGCAACACCTCGTCCCTCAGCATCACCGAGATCGCCGCGACGGCGTCGCGTCCGGAGCGGGTGGTGGGGCTCCACTTCTTCAACCCCGTGCCCCTCATGAAGCTGGTCGAGGTGATCCGCGCCCTCCCGACCATCGACGCCGCCTTCGAGCAGGCCAAGGGCTTCGTGGAGAAGCTCGGGAAGACCCCGGTCGTCGCCAAGGACACCCCCGGGTTCGTCGTGAACCGCCTCCTGGTCCCGTATCTGCTCGACGCGGCACGGATCTACGAGTCCGGCGTGGCGTCCAAAGAGGATATCGACAACGGGATGAAGCTGGGGTGCGGCTACCCGATGGGTCCTCTGACGCTCCTCGACTTTGTCGGCCTTGACACCACCCTTTCGATCGCCACCATCATGTTCGAGGAGTTCAAGCTGCCGCAGTACGCGGCGCCTCCCCTCCTCAAGCGCATGGTGCTCGCCGGCTATCTGGGGCGGAAGTCGGGGCGCGGCTTCTACGACTACTCCAAGAGCTAGGAAGGAATCATGGCCAAGGACGAGATCGTCATCGTGAACGGAGCGCGCACCCCGATGACCGAGTGGGTCGGCGGGCGCGCGGGCAACGGCAAGCCGGGGGGCGCGCTGAAGGACGTCTCCGCGATCGACCTTGGCGTGATCGCGGCCAGGGCCGCGCTCGAGCGCTCCAAGGTTCCCGCCGATACGATCGACCACGTGATCATGGGGAACGTGCTGCAGACGAGCAGCGACGCCATCTATGGCGCGCGCCACGTCGGACTGAAGGCGGGGATTCCCGTGCCGGTCCCCGCGCTCACGGTCAATCGCCTCTGCGGCTCCGGGATCCAGTCGGTGATCAACGCGGCGCAGCTCCTCCAGCTCGGCGAGGCTTCGTTCGTGCTCGCGGGCGGAATGGAGAACCTGAGCCAGGCG
The DNA here is from genome assembly GCA_035273905.1 of Candidatus Eiseniibacteriota bacterium. Taxonomy (GTDB): domain Bacteria; phylum Eisenbacteria; class RBG-16-71-46; order SZUA-252; family SZUA-252; genus WS-9. The sequence continues at coordinate 3,302 of DATEOQ010000265.1, forward strand.
CCGTTCGTGGTCCGAGGCGCGCGCTCGGGCATCAAGTTCGGGCAAGGCATGCTCGAGGATTCGCTCATGACGGGACTCCGGGACTCCTACTGCGGGCTCTTCATGGCGCAGACCTCCGACAATCTCGCGCGCCGGTACAACATCTCTCGCGAAGAGCAGGACGCGTACGCGCTCCGCAGCAATACCGAAGGACGCCGCGCCATCGACTCCTGCATCCTGAGCGAGGAGATCGTACCCGTCCCGGTGGGCAAGGATGGGAAGCTCGTGGAGAAGGACGACCACTGCTTCGAGGGAGCGACGAAGGAAGGGCTCGCCAAGCTCCCGCCCGCGTTCGGCAAGGACAGCTTCGTGACCGCGGGGAACGCGAGCGGCATCGTGGACGCCGCGGCCGCGCTCGTCGTGACCACCGCGCGGCATGCGGAGAAGCGCGACCTCGCGCCGATCGGGCGCGTCGTGTCCTGGTCCGTCACGGGAGTGGATCCCGAGACGATGGGGATCGGTCCCGTGCCGGCCACCCGCGCCGCGCTCAAGCAGGCGGGGCTCACCGTGGACGACGTGGACCTCTTCGAGATCAACGAGGCCTTCGCGGGACAGTACCTCGCGGTGGAGAAGGAGCTCGGCAATCCGCGCGAGAAGACGAACGTGAACGGCGGCGCGATCGCGCTCGGGCACCCGCTCGCCGCGACCGGCACGCGGCTCCTCCTCACGCTCCTCTACGAGCTTCGCCGGCGGACGAAGCGGACCGGCGTGGCCGCCGCGTGCATCGGCGGAGGGCAGGGCATCGCGATGGTGGTGGAATCGCTCGCATGAGCGGACTGAGCGAGCGCGATCTCATCTACGACTGGAACGTGGGGGACGATCCGGCTCCCAAGCCGCCCCGGCGCGTGCAGGTCGTGGACGAGACCCTGAGGGACGGGCTCCAGTCCCCCTCGGTCACCGACCCTCCCATCGACCGGAAGATCCGCGCGCTCCACCTGCAGGCGTCGCTCGGCGTGCACGGGAACGACATCGGTCTCCCGGGCGCCGGTCCACGCGCGCACGAGGCGGCGCTCGCCTTGGCGCGCGAGATCGCGACCGCCAAGCTGCCGATCGAGCCCTACTGCGCCGCGCGAACCCACAAGAACGACATCGATCCCATCATCGACATCACGCAGAAGACGGGCCTCCGGATCGAGGCGGCCACGTTCATCGGCTCGAGCCCCATCCGCCAGTACGCGGAAGACTGGGACGTGGACCGGCTCCTCAAGCACACGGAGGAGGCGGTCCGCTATTCCACCGAGCACGGCGTCCCGGTCATGTACGTGACCGAGGACACGACGCGCGCGCGTCCCGAAATCTTGAAGTCGCTCTACACGTGCGCGGTCGAGCACGGAGCGCGGCGCGTCTGCGTCTCGGACACGGTGGGGCACGCGACGCCGGAGGGGGCCGCGCGCGTGATCCGCTTCATCCGCGGCGTGGTCGACGCGACCGGCGAGACCGTGGGGGTCGACTGGCATGGCCATCGCGACCGCGACCTCGGCGTCGCCTGCGCGCTCGCCGCGCTCATGGCCGGCGCGGACCGCGTGCATGGGACGATCCTCGGCGTGGGAGAGCGCGTGGGAAACGCGCCGCTCGATCTCATCCTCATCAACCTAAAGCTCCTCGGATGGCTCGACTGCGATCTCTCGGCTCTCCCCGAGTACGCGGCGCTCGTGTCGGAGTCGTGCCACGTGCCGATCCCGTACAACTATCCGGCCCTCGGCCGGGACGCGTTCCGCACCGGCACCGGCGTGCACGCAGCAGCCGTCATCAAGGCGCTGAAGAAGGGGGACGACTGGCTGGCGGATCGCGTTTACTCGAGCGTGCCGGCCGGACTCCTCGGACTGCGCCAGGAGATCGAGATCGGACCCATGTGCGGCGAATCGAACGTCATCTACTGGCTGACCACCCGCGGCTTCGAACCCGAACGCGGCCTGGTCGAGCACCTCTTCCGCCTCGCCAAGCAGGGTGAGACGGTGCTGAGCGAGGCGGAGCTTCAGGAAGCGATCCGCGCGTACCGCGGCTCGGGAAAGGCGGTGACGCGTGGCTAGGACCCACAAGATCGCGGTGCTCCCCGGAGACGGCATCGGCCCCGAAGTGACGCGCGAGGCCGTCGCCACGTTGAAGCTGGCGTCCGAGATCCACGGATTCGGGCTCGAGCTTCGCGATTTCCCGTTCGGCGCCGAGCACTACCTCCGCACGAAGGAAGCGTTCCCGTCATCCGCGCTCGACGAGCTCAAGGACTTCGACGCGATCCTCCTCGGAGCCATCGGCGATCCCCGGATCCCGGTCGGCATGCTGGAGCGCGCCATCATCTCGGGCATCCGCTTCGGGCTCGACCTCTACGTCAACCTCCGCCCGATCAAGCTGCACGCCGAGGCGATGTGCCCGCTCAAGGACAAGCGTCCCGACGATGTCGACATGATCGTGGTCCGCGAGAACACCGAGGACGTGTACGCCGGGATCGGCGGCTTCCTCAAGAAGGGAACGCCGGACGAGGTGGCGATGCAGGAGATGATCTTCACGCGGAAGGGCGTGGAGCGCGTGACCCGCTACGCCTTCGACCTCTGCCGGAAGCGCAACCGGCGGAAGAAGCTGACGATGGTCGACAAGGCGAACGCGGTGGGAGCGATGGATCTCTGGACGCGCGTCTTCGCCGAGGTCGGAGCGGCCTACCCCGACATCGAGCGCGATCACGCCTACATCGACGCGGCGTGCATGTGGATGGTGAAGAACCCGGAGTCCTTCGACACGGTCGTGGTCTCGAACATGTTCGGCGACATCCTCACCGACCTCGGGGCCGCGATCCAGGGAGGCATGGGCGTCGCGGCGTCGGGCAACATCCATCCGGGCCAGGTCTCGATGTTCGAGCCCATCCACGGGTCCGCCCCCAAGCACGCAGGCAAGAACGTGGCGTCGCCGATCGGAGCGATTCTCGCGGGGCAGATGCTGCTCGACCACGTGGGCGAGGCGGAATCGGCGGCTCTCGTCGGC
>DATEOQ010000266.1:0-6640 GCA_035273905.1 Candidatus Eiseniibacteriota bacterium
CCGCGATCATCATTCCGGTCGCGCTGGGATGGGCACGCATCGCCTTGCAAGACCTGGGAGTCTACGACGCCAATTTCGGCCGGACGCTCCTCACGGTCAGCTTCATGGTCGTCTTCTCGGCGTTGATCTGGTGGAACGCATCGCTCATCTCGCGGGTGGCGCAGGGGCGCGACCGCGCGGAGGAAGCGGAGAGCGAGCTGTCGGCGCGCCTCCGGACGGCGCTCGAAGGAGAGCGTGCCGCGCGCGAGGCGTCGGAGCACGCGAACCGCATGAAGGACGAGTTCCTCGCCACGCTGAGCCACGAGCTCCGGACGCCGCTCAATGCGATCCTGGGCTGGGCCACGCTCCTGGCCGAGGAGTCGCTGTCCCATGAGGACATGACGCGCGGCCTCACCACCATCCAGAGGAACGCGCGGCTCCAGGCGCGGCTGATCGAGGATCTCCTCGACATGTCGCGCATCGTCTCGGGGCAGCTCCGGCTCGAGATGCGCGAGGTCGATCTGTGCCATCTCGTGGATTCCACGGTCTCGGCCGCGGTGCCGAGCGCGGAAGCGAAGGGCATTTCGATCTCGCGCGATCTCGAAGACGAGGCCTGCGCGGTGATGGGCGATCCGGAGCGCCTCAACCAGATCCTCTGGAATCTGCTCTCGAACGCGATCAAGTTCACTCCGCGCGGCGGGCACGCGTCCGTCCGGCTCCGCAAGCTGGATCACGTGGCCGAGCTCACCGTGTCCGACAACGGCATCGGCTTTTCCTCCGAATTCCTGCCGCACATCTTCGAGCAGTTCCACCAGGAGGACGCGTCGTTCACGCGGCGGCACGGAGGGCTCGGTCTGGGGCTCTCGATCGCGCAGCGGCTGGCGCATCTGCACGGCGGCCGGATCGAGGCGGCGAGCCCGGGCGAGGGGAAGGGGGCTACGTTCACGCTCCTGGTGCCTTTGATGGCAGGGGGCTCGCGGGTCGATGCCACGCTCGAGGCGCCCGAGATGGACCGCCGGCGTCCGTCGCGCCTCGCCGGGGCTCGCGTGCTCGTGGTCGACGATCACACCGACGGTCGCGAGATCGCGGAGCGCGTGCTTTCCGACGCTGGCGCTCTGGTCGCGTCCGCCGCGGACGCCGCGTCGGCGCTCGCGCTTCTCGACGGGCGCACGTTCGACGTGCTCGTCTGCGACATCGCGCTTCCGGATCGCGACGGCTATCAGCTCCTTCGCGACATCCGCCAGGTCCTGCCGGCGGTGCCCGCGGTCGCGTTGACCGCCTTCGCGGGCGAGGAAAGCGAGACCCGCGCGCTCGAGGTGGGCTACCAGACGTTCCTGGCCCGTCCCGTGGATCCCGCACGCCTCGTGGAAGCCGTATCGGACCTCTGCCCGGCCCGTGCTAGCATGGATGCGCTATGAGCCCGCGCCGCCCCTGGTTCCCCTACCTGGTCTCGGTCCTCGGCACCGTCGGGATCCTGATCCTCATGTCGTGGGGCGGGCCGAAGCTCCTCCAGGTCACCGGTTACCTTCCGCTCATGGTGTCGGTGATCCTGGCCGCCTGGGTCGGGGGCCTCGGTCCGGGCCTCCTCGCCACCGCGCTCGGGCTCGGCGGCGCGCTCCTCTTCCTGCCGAACCCCCTGGGCCACATCCCGCTTCCGTCGGGGCAGGTCGCGCTCATGCTCGCGCGCTCCGTGGTCCTGGGCCTCCTCATCAGCGTGATCTTGGAGACCCTCCATCGCACGCGCCGCCGGCTCGAGCGCGAACGCGCGCAGCTCCAGTCGGAGATCCAGCGCCGCGACGAGGCCGAGAACCTGGTGCGCCACCTGAACGAGGACCTGAGCCGCCGCGAAGAGGCGCTCCTCGTCGCGGACCGGCGCAAGGACGAGTTCCTCGCCACGCTCGCGCACGAGCTCCGGAATCCGCTCGCGCCGTTGATGAACGGGCTCAATCTCATCCGGCTCGGCGGCGGAGATCCGAAGCTCGTGATGCAGTCGCGCGAGATGATGGAGCGCCAAGTGGGACAGATGGTTCATCTCATCGACGATCTGCTCGACGTGTCGCGCATCACGCAGGGGAAGCTCCGGCTCCGGGTGGAGCGCCTCGATCTCGCGCGCATCGTGTGCGGCGCGATCGAGACGAGCCGCCCGGTCATCGACGAGCGGTCGCACACACTCTCGGTCGATCTGCCCCGCGAACCCGTCATGGTGGACGGCGATCCCACGCGGCTCGCGCAGGTGCTGTCCAATCTCCTCAACAATGGGGCCGTGTACACGGGGCGCGGCGGTCAGATCGACGTCCGCGTCGAGCGCGACAGCGGCTGGGTGGCGATCCGGGTTCGCGACAACGGCATGGGCATGAGCCCCGAGACGCTGACCCGTGTGTTCGATCTCTACACGCAGGCCAGGCCCACGCCGGACACGCCGCGCACCGGACTCGGCATCGGGCTCCATCTTTCGAAGCGTCTGGTCGAGATGCACGGCGGCCGGCTGGAGGCGACGAGCGCGGGTCCCGGAGCCGGGAGCGAGTTCGTGATCCGCATGCCGGCGGTCGAGGGGATCGAGACACCCGTGACGGAGCGGGGAGGAACCACCGATGGTCTTCCCTCGTTCTACCGCCGCGTGGTGGTGGCGGACGACAACACCGACTCCGCGGAGAGCCTCGCGCTCTTGCTACGCATGGCCGGCGCCGAGGTGAGAACGGCCCATGACGGCGAAGAGGCCCTCGAGGTGATGGCCGAGTTCCATCCCGAGGTGGCGTTCATCGACATCGGGATGCCGAGCATGAGCGGATACGACGTCGCGATGAAGGCCCGCCGCTCATCGTGGGGCGACGGCCTCGTGCTGATCGCGGTCACGGGATGGGGGCAGAGCGAGGACAAGCGCCTCTCGCGCGAGGCCGGGTTCGACATTCACCTGGTGAAGCCGGTCTCGGCGGCTCAGCTCCACTCGCTGTTAGCCGAGCTGGGAACGACAACCGCCGCTACGTAGCGCCGCCCCCCGTTCGCACCCGCCACCACGGCGTCCGGATTGCCGCCCGCCGCGAGCGAGAGGGTGCTCGCCGCGAGCAAGATGAGAAACGCACGATCTTCCTCGAAGTCGACGTGGCGAAAGCGGGACGAAGGCTAGCATAGGGCACGCGACGCGGGCTATCATCCCCGACTTGAGCCTTCGCCCACCCACCAGCTTGCCCAGCACCATCGGGCCCTACAAGGTCGAGCGCGAGATCGCGCGCGGCGGGATGGGGATCGTCTACCTCGCGCGCGACCTCCGGCTCGACCGTGCCGTCGCCATCAAGGCCCTCCCCGACGACGTCGCCGCGGACCCCGAGCGGCTCGCGCGCTTCGAGCGCGAGGCACGGCTGGTCGCCTCGCTCAACCACCCGAACATCGCGGGCATCCACGGGATCGAGGAAGCGGACGGGCGCCGGTATCTCGCGCTCGAGCTGGTCGAGGGGGAGAGCCTGGCCGACAAGCTCGCGCGCGGGTCGCTCCCGATGGGCGAGGCGGTCGACATCTGCCTCCAGATCGCGAGCGGGATCGAGGCGGCGCACGAGGCGGGCGTCATCCATCGCGATCTCAAGCCGGGCAACGTGCTCATCACGCCCTCCGACCAGGTGAAAATCGTCGACTTCGGGCTCGCGAAGGGACGCGTGGCGGCGGAGTCCGCGATCGGCGACTCGCCCTCGCAGACGCCCTCGTTCGGGCAGACGCCCCCGCAGTCGCCCGCGGTCCTGAACTCGCCTACGATCATCAACTCTCCCACGATCATCAACTCGCCGACACTGGCGCACTCGCCCACGTTCGGCTCCCAGACCATGCCCGGCGTGATCCTGGGCACGGCGGGGTATCTCTCCCCGGAGCAGGCGCGCGGGAAGCCCGTGGACCGGCGCACGGACATCTGGTCCTTCGGCTGCGTGCTCTTCGATTGTCTCACCGGGAAGATCGCGTTCCCGGGTGAAACGGTGTCCGACACGATCGCGAAGATCCTCGAGCGCGACATCGACTGGAACGCGCTCCCCGCGAACACACCGCCGGCCGTGCGCGATCTCCTCCACCGCTGCCTCGAGAAGGATCCGAAGAAGCGCCTTCGCGACATTGGCGACGCGCGCCTCGCGCTGGAGGAGGTGAAGTCCGGTTTGCCTCACATGCGCGCCCCCGCCGCCGAAGCGCCGCCGCTTCGCCCTGCGTCGCGGCACTGGATCTTCCTCGCCCTCGTGACGGGGCTGATCCTCGGAATCGCGGGGGGCGTGATTCTCGGCCGCGGAAAGAAGGACGAGATTCACGTTCTCCGGCTGTCGGTGGCGCTGCCGACGGGGCTGCGTCCCAACCAGACCGCGATGAGCGACGACGACCACTACTTCGTGATGCAGGCCTCGCCGAGGGAGGCCAAAGCGGGCGAGGAGTCCCCGTCCAACCTCTACGTCCGAACGCTCGACGAGGCGGAATTCCATCAGCTGCCAGGCACGAAAGGGGCGTCGCTTCCGACGATCAGCCCCGACAGCCGATGGGTCGCCTTCATCGCGCCGGTCTCGGAGCGTTCGGCCGACAAGCGGCTGATGACGATGCCTCTGGACGGCAGCGCCCCGCCGGTTCCGATCGCCAAGGCGACCGACGACTGGGCCGGCAACATCGTCTGGCTCGACTCGGGCGGGTTCGTCGTGAGCGTGGACGAAGGAAGGAAGTTCCTCAGACTCGATCGAAGCGGCGCCCAGGCGGGCGCGCCGAAGCCGTTCACCGCGCCGGGCTACGACGGGACGTTCCTGATGATCTCGAACTTGCCCAAGGATCGCGGAGTGCTGATGCAGGGCACCTCCTATGTGGAGGGGGTCTACCGGCTGGACATCGGGGTCCTGGACCTCGAGTCGGGCAAGGTTCGAATCCTGGTCCGGGATGCGGGGAGCCCTGCCTACTCGTCGACGGGTCATCTTCTGTTCACTCGCGGGGACAAGCTCCTGGCCATGCCCTTCGATCTCGGCAAGCTCGAGACGGAGGGAACGCCGGTTGCGATCGAGGGCGGCCTCCGGATCAACCAGAGCTGGCAGAACGCCGGATTCGGCCTGACCCGGAATGGCACGCTCCGCTACATCCTGGGCGGCGACGTCGCGAAGGACCGGCATGCGATCGTCGTCGACGCGGACGGCCATGAGAGCGATTGGTCCGGTGAGCGCCAGCCGTTCGAGAGCACCCTCGGCGTCTCGGCGGACGGAGAGCATCTCGCGGTGATCATCGCCAACGACGGGGCGATCTATGAGATCTGGGTGTCGGAACGGGGACGCCCGACATCGCAGCGCGTCGTGGCGAGAGCCGGGATCGACTGCAACAGCCCGGTCTTCTCGCCGGACGGATCCCGGCTCGCCTATTCGCAAAACTCCCGCGCCGCGTCCGACGGCATCTGGGTCGTGGACTCGAACGGAGGAGGGGAGCCGCGCCACGTCGGTGTGTCCGCGCCGAGCGCGGGTCTGAACCCGACCTCCTGGTCGCCGGACGGGCGATGGATCGCCGCCATGCAAAACGAGGGTGGTGGGAAGCCCGAGGTGATGGTCGTTCCGGCGGACGCAACGAATGCCAAGCCGGTGGCGCTCTTCCCGCCGGGCTCGCGAATGCTGTACCCGCTCTTCTCGCCAGACGGGCACATGATCGCGTTCCTATCGGACCAGAGCGGCAAGTACGAGATCTACGTGGCCGCGTGGGATGGGGCCAAGGTAGTGGGGCAGCCCATCGTCGTCTCGTCGGGCATCGGCGGCGTCCCGATGTGGGGGACCGACAGCAAGCACCTCTACTACTCGAATCTTCTGGGAACGCACTTGATGGCGGTCGCCATCGGAAGCTCGCCCCGGCTCACCGCCAGTGCGCCGACCGAGGCATGGAACCTCGAGTCGCTACGCCCCGCGATGTCCGCGCAGGGGCCGATGGTCCGGGTGCTCCCTGGAAATCGCCTTCTCCTGGTCCAGAAGGGGGCCAACGAGGACGACGTCACGCGCTACGAGCTCGCGCTGAATTTCGACGAGGTGATTCGAGAGAAGACCCGCAAGCGCTGATCCGCCACTCCCTCCGCTGGCTCACCCCGAACGACTCCATTGACGTCACGTCCCCATCGCCCCGACGCACCGCGAGTTCCTGTAGCATGGTAGATGGGTGGGGATGACCTGAACGGAGGATGGAACCATGCGTCAGCATGTGAACCGATGGGCGGTATGGACCGTCGCACTCGGCCTGGCCTTCTCGGCCCCCGCGGTGCGCGCCGACGATAAGACCGAGGACAAGGAAGCGAAGCGGCTCGAGGATTCGCGGCAGGCGTTCGTCGAGCTGACCCAGGTGAAGGAGAGCATTCCCCGCGATCTCCTCGAGAAGGCGCGCTGCGTCGCGGTGTTTCCGGAAGTGATCAAGGGGGCCGTGGGCTGGGGAGGGCGGCACGGAAAAGGTGTCATGAGCTGCAGGATGGCGGACGGCTCGTGGGGCCCGCCGATCTTCCTCACGATCACGGGAGGAAGCTTCGGGCTTCAGATCGGCGTCGAGAAGACCGAGCTGGTCCTCTTCTTCATGAACGACAAGGCGGCGAGCTCGCTCCTCGAGAGCAAGTTCACGCTGGGCGGGAAGGGGAGCGTCGCGGCTGGGCCCTACGGCCGATCCGCGGAAGCGGAGACGGATCTCAAGCTGAACGCCG
>DATEOQ010000267.1:0-4607 GCA_035273905.1 Candidatus Eiseniibacteriota bacterium
GCTTGGCACGGAGCGCTACGAGGCGGGTCTGATCCTGGCGGGCACTGCCGACGAGTGGGACCATCCGGAGGCCGACTCCGACCGCTATCTCGAGCTCAAGGGCGCGGTTGAAGCGCTCCTTCAGGGCTTCGGCATTGACTCGTGTCGGACAGCAACCTACCATGGGCGAAACTGGAGCGAAGGGAGTGGCGCGTCGATGCGCGTCGGGAGCGAAACCGTGGCCCAGATGGGCGAGGTCGCCCCGTCGCTGAGGGCGTCCATGGGTCTGGATCGCCCGGTCTGGGCCGCGATCCTGGACGTCGCAGCCATCGAGCGCGTCGCGCCCGCCGTCCGGCGCTATCGCGACATCCCGCGCTATCCAGCCACCAAGCGGGACCTCGCGGTCATCGTGTCTCGGGAAACGCACCATGCGGATCTCGAGGACGCGATTCGGAAGGCGGGGGGAGCGCTCCTCGACCGGGTTCGCCTCTTCGACGTCTTCGAAGGGCGGAGCATCGGCGAGGGGAAGAAGAGCATGGCGTATGCGCTCGAGTTCCGGTCCCCGGACCGCACGCTGTCGGATCGGGAGGCGGATGGGGCGGTGCAATCGATCGTACGCGCGCTCGGGGAACGCTTCGGCGCGGTTCTGCGCGGCGGGCCCTCGGGGCGCACCGGAGATCTGACATGATGGCCGAGCTGGACCAACTGGAAGAGCGGATTCACGCCGCGGTGGGACTCCTCGAGAAGTACCGCGAAGAGAAGCGGCGACTGGAAGACGAAAACGGTGAGTTGAAGGAACGCGTCCACGCCTTGGAGGTGGCCGCGGGGAAGCAGGCCGAAGACCTGAAGCCGAAGATCCAGGCTCTCGAGGATGAGCGCACAGCGCTCATCGACGAGCGGCGGGTCGTCGCGCGGAGGGTCGAGGAGATGATGTCCAAGCTGGATCAGCTTCACAAAGCGGTCCACGCTTGAAGGTGACGGTCCGACGGGAAGGCCCTCGGGGGCTCGGGCTGTCGTGGGAACGATCGATCTGAGGAATCGCGATGACGACCGAACCGAACACGCAGAGCGTGACGATCTTCGGCAGCGAGTACAAGATCCGCGGCGCCGATCCGGATTACATCCAGGTGGTGGCCGCCTACGTGGACGGCAAGATGCGGGAATTGGAAGGCCGCATTCCGCCCGGCACCCCGGCGAAGCTCGCGATCCTGACCTCGCTCAACATTGCGGACGAGCTCTTCCGCGAACGGGAAGAGCGCACGCGGCGTGACAACGAGCTGAGGGAGCGGACCCGGGAATGGGGCCGTCTCCTCACCGAAGGAACTCGCGAGAGCTAGTTCGATCCCCAACGACGCAGGCCCGGAACCCCGGAGGCGTATCGAAGAGCGTATCTCTACAACGGCTGGAAACGCACCCTGCCATGCTCGTGATGTGCCAGGCATTTTTGAGCCACAACTCGAAGGAAGGGAGCCGAACGGTTCGGCGGAGTGATGGCCCGCTTCACGCGGGCGACGCAAACCCGGATCCAGGGCGCCCACCTGGAACTTTCCAGGTTCAAAAGTCTCGCACCCACGGCATTGGCGGGGCGCTTTTTTTCCAGGGGAGGCCGTCGTCATGACGCTCGCGCCATGGTTGGTCATTTTGATCGCGCTCGGTGCGGCGATCGTCGCCTTCTTCGGAGGGTGGATCGGGCACCGGCGGGTCGGTGAAGGAAAGCTCCTCTCCGCCGAGGAGCTGGCCAAGAAGGTCGTCCGCGAAGCCGAGCGCGAATCGGAGAACCTCAAGAAGAGCGCGCTCCTCGAAGCCAAGGACGAGTGGTTCCGGGAGAAGGCCAAGCTGGACCGCGAGGTCCAGGGGCAGAAGGCCGAGGTCCAGAAGACGGAGCGCACGCTCCACGAGCTGGAGTCCAATCTCAACCGCCGGGCCGAGGTCCTCGACAAGAAGGAACGGGACCAGAAGCGCACCGACCGCGAGCTCGAGGTGAAGGGCGAGGCTCTCGCGGAGCGAGACAAGGATCTCGCGCGCATCCTGAACGAGCAGAACGCGCGGCTCCAGCGGATCAGCGGCATGACGATGGACGAGGCCAAGTCCCAGCTCATCGCCAACATGGAGAACGAGGCGCGCTCCGACGCCGCGCGAAAGCTCCAGGAGATCCGCGAAGACACCATCCGGAACGCGGAGAAGGAAGCCCGCGAGATCATCACGCTCGCGATCCAGCGCACCGCGGCGGATCACTCCGCGGAGACCACCGTCTCGGTGGTCCATCTGCCGAATGACGAGATGAAGGGACGCATCATCGGCCGCGAGGGGCGGAACATCCGCGCCTTCGAGACCGCGACCGGCATCGACGTCATCATCGACGACACGCCCGAAGCGGTGATCCTCTCCGGCTTCGACCCCGTGCGTCGCGAGATCGCGAAGCGCTCGCTGACCCGCCTCGTGACCGACGGCCGCATCCATCCCGCGCGTATCGAGGAGATCGTCGCCAAGGTCCAGAAAGAGGTCGAGGAGCAGATACTCGAGCTCGGCGAGGGGGCGGTGCTCGAGGTGGGCGTCCACTCCATGCACCCCGAGATCGTGAAGCTCCTGGGACGGCTCCAGTACCGGACCTCGTACGGCCAGAACATCCTCCAGCACTCGAAAGAGGTCGCCTGGATTTGCGGGATCATGGCGGCCCAGCTCGGCTTCGACGTGCAGCTCGCGAAGCGGGCCGGACTGCTCCACGACCTCGGCAAGGCGGTCACGCACGAGGTGGAGGGGGCGCACGCGCAGATCTCCATGGACTTCGCCAAGAAGTACGGTGAGCCGGAGGAGGTCGTGAAGGCGGTCGGCTATCACCACCACGATCCCACGGCGGAGAACCTCTACGCGGTGCTCGTCATGGCGGCGGACGCGGTGTCCGGCGCGCGTCCCGGTGCTCGGCGCGAGAGCATCGAGAACTACGTGAAGCGGCTCGAGGCGCTCGAGAAGATCGCCGACAGCTTCCCGGGGGTGGAGAAGTCCTACGCCATCCAGGCCGGACGCGAAGTGCGGATCATGGTCGAGCCGAAGAACGTCGACGACTCGCGCGCGGTGACGCTCGCGGCCGACGTGGCGCGGCGCGTCGAGCGGGAGCTCCAGTACCCGGGCATGATCAAGGTGGTCGTGATCCGGGAAACCCGCGCCATGGAGTACGCCCGGTAGCCGGAGGGAGCGACAGCCACTCGTGAACATCCTCTTCGTCGCCGACGTGTACGGCTCCCCAGGGCGCCGCGCCGTCCGCGAGCTCCTCCCCGACATCGTCTCTTCCATGGGCATCGACTTCACCGTCGTGAACGTCGAGAATGCCGCCGCGGGATTCGGCGTGACCAAGGACACGCTCGAGGAGATGAAGACGCTCGGCGTGGACGCCATGACGAGCGGGAACCATATCTGGGACCGCCGCGAGTCCCTGCCGCTCCTCGATTCGGAGCCGCTCCTCCTCCGTCCGCACAACTATCCCGCCGGCGTGCCGGGCACCGGCTCGCGCGTGTTCACGAGCCGGGAAGGGGTGAAGGTGGGCGTGCTCAACATGATGGGGCGCGTCTTCATGCGGGAGCTCCTCTGTCCGTTCCGCACCGCGGACCAGGAGATCGCACGGCTGAAGAGCGAGGGGGCGCGCGTCATTCTCGTGGACTTCCACGCTGAAGCCACGGCGGAGAAGGTGGCGCTCGGCTGGTACGTCGACGGACGCGTCTCGGCCGTCCTCGGCACGCACACGCACATCCAGACCGCCGACGATCGGATTCTTCCCGGCGGCACGGGCTACATCACCGACGCCGGCATGACCGGCCCCTTCGACTCCGTGATCGGAGTGAAGAAGGAGCAGGCCATCCAGAAGTTCCTCACGCTCCTGCCCACGCGCTTCGAGCCCGCGGGCGGGGACGTGCGCCTGAACGGCGTCCACCTGGAGGTGGACGAAGCCACCGGCCTCTGCCGCCACATCGAGCGCATCCAGCTCGCCCTGGAGCCGGCCGTGCGGCCGGCGACGGCGTGAGCGCCACGATGACCGCCGTCCGACTCGCCGGCGGGCCGCTCGCGGACGAGATCAAGGCGACGGTGCGCGTCCGGTTCGAACGCCTGCGCGGAAAAGGGATCGTGCCCGGGCTCGCGGTCGTGACGGTGGGAGAACCTCCGGGGGGCAATCCCTACGTGCGATCCAAGTGCCGCGCCGCCGAGGATCTCGGCGCCCAGGCCCACGTGACGCGACTCCCGCACACCGCATCGGAATCCGAGGTCCGCGCCACGCTCCGAGAGCTGAGCGATCATCCCGCGTATCACGGCATCATCCTCCAGCTCCCGCTCCCCACAGGGCTCCACGAGGAACGGCATCTCGAGGACATCGCGCCCATCAAGGACGTCGACGGCATCCATCCGATGAACGTGGGACGCTGGGTCAGCGGACTTCCCGCGCATCGCCCCGCGACGCCGGCCGGCATCGTGGAGCTCCTGCGTCGGCACGTGGGCGACCTCTCCGGCAAGCGCGTGTGCGTCGTCGGACGGAGCCGCATCGTGGGCCGGCCACTATCCGTGTTCCTCTCCGAGCGCGCGACCGGCATGAATTCCACCGTCACGCTGTGCCATTCGTCGTCGCGCGACCTCGCGTCCAT
>DATEOQ010000268.1:0-5775 GCA_035273905.1 Candidatus Eiseniibacteriota bacterium
TCCCGAGATGGTGGCCTTTGCGTCGCGCCGTCTCGGCGCGTACGGCGGCCGCGCGCTTCGCGGGGACATGGCCGCCTTCCATCCGCCGGGGCGCTTCGACGTTGCCATCAATCTCGTGAACTCGATCGGTTACCTGCTCGACGACGATCAGCTGCTCCGTCACTTCGAGCGGATCGCGGAGGCGCTGCGCCCGGGCGGGATCTACATTGCGCAGTTCAATTACGCCGGCGAGCCTCCCGAGCTCGCCACGTTCGGCCCCTGGGGCCATCGACGGAGCGACGTCTCGACCACGCTCACCTGGACCGTGGTCCGCGAGGATCTTGCGGCGAAGCGCTCCCACCAGCACGCCCGCATCACCGCGCGACGCGGCAAGGAGAAGCTCGCGATCGAAGAGGACCACGTGCTTCGCCTCTGGACGCAGGAGGACGTGGACGATCTTCTGGAGCGAAGCCCGCTCCGTCTCGCGGCGGTGTATCACGACCGCTTCGATCCGTTTCCCATCGATGTGCCGAGAACGGGGGAGTTCGGGAATCTGTACCACGTGCTCGCGCGGAGGTAGCGCGGGCGAGGGAGCCTAGCGGGGAACCGTCGCGCTGAAGTCGAGGATGGCCGCGGCGAGGGAGTCGGGCCGGTCCAGCGGGACGAGGTGCCCGGATCCGGAGAAGCGCTTCCCGATCGCGGGGCCCGCGGTCTCGTAGCCCAGCCGCTTTCGCGCGCTCGACCACGATTCGGCGGCGGACCAGGAGTCGTCCGTCAACACCACCATGATCGGCTGCTTCACCTTCTTGATTCGTGGCCTGAGATCCATGTGCCACGACTCCCGGAAATACGCGGACATGACGTCGCGCGGGACCGCTTCCGCTTTCGCCACGACCGAGTCGATCTGGCTCGTGTCCTTCGACATCTGCTGGAATACGCCCGCCACGAACACGGGATAGCGGTCGCGCAGGAGCATCTCGAGATTTCCGATGCGCTCCGAGTCGGCCAGGATGTACGTGGGCAGGTCGATCGGCACGATCCCGGACGCGCGCGACGGGTGCGCGGCGGCCTCCTCCAGCGCCACCCAGGCTCCATAGGACTGGCCGACCAGCACCGCCTTCTTCACCTTCTCGCGGTCGAGCGTGCGATCCAGTGCGGACGCCACTTCCTTGAGCGAGAACGGAGTCACTTGCGGCGACTCGCCGTGCCCCGGCAAGTCCACCCGCACCACGCGGTGCCTGGTCTCGAGCAGCGGCGTCACCCGATCCCACATATGGCGATCCTGACCGGCGCCGTGAATCAGGACGAGCGTCGGCTCTCCCTGGCCGCTCGACGAGAACGCGAGGCCTGGGGGATCCGGCGAGGCGATCGGGGCGAGCGACAGGAGCGTGCCCAGGACCAGGGCGAGAGCCATCGAAGCGCGGCGGGGGGAGATCATCGAGGGATCTAGTTTAGCAGAACGGCCGTGAGCGCGGGGCTGGCTACGACGGGCGCCGGTAGAGCGCGTGGGGCCCGGCCTGGTCGGTGGGCATGAGGAGGATCGACTGCACGTTCACGTGCGGCGGCCGCGTCACGGCCCAGAGCACGGCGTCCGCGACGTCCTCCGCGGTGAGCGGCTCGATGCCGTGGTAGACAGCGCCGGCGCGCTCCTTGTCTCCCTTGAACCGGACGAGGCTGAATTCCGTCTCCGCGAGCCCCGGCTCGACGTTGGTCACCCGCACGCCCGTGCCGAGCACGTCGTAGCGGAGCGCGTCCGAGATCGCGCGGACCGCGAACTTGGTCGCGGAATAGACGGCGCCTCCCGCGTAGACGAGATGCCCCGCGACCGAGCCAATGTTGACGACGTGCCCCCTCCGGCGGGCCACCATCCCCGGCAGCACCGCGCGCGTGACGTAGAGGAGCCCCTTCACGTTCGTGTCGATCATCTGATCCCAGTCGTCGGGATCGCCCCCCTGGACCGACTCGAGCGCGAGTGCGAGCCCGGCGTTGTTGACGAGGATGTCGGCGATGGCGAGGAGCGTTCCGGTCCCAGAGAGCGCGCGCTCGGTGGCGGCGCGGTCGCGGACATCGAAGGCGAGCGTGGTCACCTCGACCTTGTGCTCGCGGCGGATCTCCGCCGCGACCGTCTCGAGCCGATCGGCGCGCCGTCCCGTGATCGCGAGGGACGAGCCCTCGGCGGCGAGGCGGCGGGCGATCGCCTCGCCGAATCCACTCGTCGCGCCCGTGACGAGCGACAGGGAACCTCGAATCGAGCCCATGGCGATGTCTCCGACCGAAGCGTGGGGTTCAAAGCCGCGCGAGGATAGCACCGATCGCGGTGGCGGGCTCGGGAATCGTCCCCTAGACTGCCGCGACTGAAGCGGACGTGTCCACGGAGGGGCTCGGCCATCGACGACATCCTCGTGATCGGGGGCGGCATCCACGGCGTCGCCGTGGCGCGCGACGCGACGCTTCGCGGCTTTCGCGTCGTCCTGGTCGAGGCGAACGATCTCGCCTCGGGCACGAGCAGCCGCACGTCGAAGCTCGTGCACGGGGGCATCCGCTATCTCGAGACCGGCGAGTTCGGGCTCGTGCGGGAGGCGCTCCGGGAGCGCTCGATCCTGCTCCGGACCGCGCCCGCCTTCGTCCGTCCGGTCTCCTTCCTCCTTCCTCACTACCGAAGCTCGGGCCGTTCGCCCGCGTGGATCCGTCTCGGGATCGGTCTCTACTCGCTCCTCGCGCGCGGGGCGCCGGCGGAGCTTCGCCCGCACGGCACTCTGTCCTCGTCGGAGGCGCTCGCGCTGGAGCCGGGGCTCGAGCCCGCGGGACTGACGGGCGCCTCCCGCTTCGCGGACGCGCAGATGGAGGACGCGAGGCTCTGCGTGGCCCTCGCGATGGACGCCGCGCGCGAGGGGCTGTCGATCCTCACGCACACGGCGGTCGTGGAGCTCGCGGAGGAGGGCGCTGGGTGGCGCGCCCTGCTCCGAAGCGGACTCGATGGAGCGGAGCGGGAGGTGCGCGCGCGCTTCGTCGTCAATGCCGCGGGTCCGTGGGCCGAGGAGGTGGATCGTCTCGGCGGTGCGTCGGGCGCGCTCCTTCGACGCTCGCGCGGCACCCACGTCATCGTGCCCGCTCTGACCCACGGACGCGCGCTCCTCCTCACGTCGCGACGCGACGGGCGCGTCTTCTTCGTGCTTCCGTGGGGCAGGCACTCCCTCATCGGGACCACGGATGTCGACGACCATCGCCCTCCGGATCGGGTGGAGCCTCCCGCCGAGGACATTCGCTACCTGCTCGAGGAGGCGGCGCGCGCGCTGCCGGCGCTTCGCGGCGTTCGCCCCGTGCGTGCGTTCGCCGGCGTGCGCTCGCTCGTCCGAGGCGGCACGACCCATCCCTGGGCGAACGTGCGGGAGCACCGCATCGTGCCGGGGCGCGCGCGGCTCGCGCTGATCGGTGGGAAGTACACGACCCACCGAAGCCTCGCCGAGCGCGTGGTGGATCAAGTGGCCGAAGCACTGGGAGTGCCGACGCGTCCCTGCATAACCGCGACGCGGCCGGTGCCGGACGATGCTCCGGTGGCCGGCACTGCGGTCGCGCTCCCCGGCGGACTCGCGATCGGAGAGGCCGAGGTGGATCACGCGGTGCGCCACGCGCTCGCGCTCCGGCTGGACGACGTGCTCCTCCGGCGGACGCGTCTCTGGCTCGACGCGCGCGCGCTCCGCGCGGCGCTCACGCCGGCGGCGGGGTGGATGGCGCCGCGTCTCCAGTGGTCCGAGGAACGCAAGAACGATGAGATCCACCGGATGACGGCGATGCTCGACCAGGAATCGAACGCGATCGAGGAGGCGATGCGATGAGCGCGCACGACGGCGAGCGGGTGCTCGCGATCGACCAGGGAACCACGGGGACGACGGTGCTCTTGCTCGATCGGAAGGGGCAGGTGACGGGGCGGGGCTACGCGGAGCTGCCGCAGCACTTCCCACGCCCCGGATGGGTCGAGCATGACGGTGACGAGATCTGGGACACCTGCGTGCGCGCCATCCGATCCGCGCTCGGCTCCGATCTCCCCGCGCGCGTGGTCGCGATCGGAGTCACGAACCAGCGCGAGACCACTCTGGTCTGGGATCGCGCGACCTCGAAGCCCATCGCCCAGGCGATCGTCTGGCAAGACCGCCGCACCGCGGACCGCTGCGACGCGCTCCGGCGTGCCGGCAAGGAGCGCGCGATCGCGCGGCGCACGGGGCTCAGGCTCGATCCCTACTTCTCGGGAACCAAGCTCGAATGGATCCTCGCGCGCGTGCCGGGGGCGCGCGCCCGCGCGCGCCGCGGCGACCTCGCGTTCGGGACCGTCGATGCCTGGGTGATCTGGAAGCTCACGGGCGGCGCGGTCCACGCGACCGATCCCACCAATGCGAGCCGGACGCTCCTCTACGACATCCATCGCCACCGCTGGGACGACGATCTCCTCGCGCTCTTCGGCGTGGCGCGCGCGCTCCTACCCGACGTGAAGCCTTCCTCGGGCGAGTTCGGACGAACGCGCGGCGTGCCGGGACTTCCCGACGGTATTCCGATCGCGGGCGTCGCGGGGGACCAGCAGGCCGCGCTCTTCGGACAGGGATGCGTGACCGCGGGGGGGCTCAAGAACACGTACGGGACCGGCTGCTTCCTCATGCTGCATACCGGGAGCCGCGCCGCGCAACCCAAGGGGGGACTCCTGACCACCATCGCGTGCGGCCCGCGCGGCGAGGCCGCCTATGCGATCGAGGGGAGCGTGTTCATCGCGGGCGCCGCGGTGCAGTGGCTTCGGGACGGGCTCGGGATCATCGCGAGCGCGGTGGAAACCGAGGCGCTGGCGCGATCGGTGCCGGATGCGGGGGGAAGCTACCTCGTGCCCGCCTTCGCCGGACTCGGCGCGCCATGGTGGCGCCCCGACGCGCGCGGCATCTGGTGCGGCCTCACGCGCGGCACGACCCGCGCGCATCTCGTGCGCGCGGCGCTCGAGGCGATCGCGTTCCAGACGTGCGACGTGGTGGACGCGATGGGCGCGGTCGCGCCATCCAGGATCGCGCGGATGCGCGTGGACGGCGGCGCGACGGCGAACGACTTCCTCATGCAGCTCCAGGCGGATCTGCTCGGAGTGGCCGTGGAGCGTCCGCAAGTCGTGGAGACCACCGCGCTCGGCGCCGCGCACCTGGCCGGGATCGCGAGCGGATGGTGGGACCGAGGCGGCGCGATCCCTGGCGCCGAGGGCGCGATCACGACATTCCGTCCCGCCATCGCGCGCCGCGAGCGCGAGCGGCTCAGGAGCGGCTGGCGTGACGCGGTGTCGTTGCTCCTGCGTTCCCCGGCGCGTCGATCGGCCCCTCGAGCCAGTCGATCATCGAAGCGATGATCTCCGTCCGCCCCACCTCCGCGAGCACCTCGTGGTAGAGGCCGGGGTAGACGCGGAGCTCGACGAGTCCCGAGGGAGCCATCTTCGCCCACTTCGTGCTCCCGGCGGGATCGGCCACGTGATCCTCGCCTCCCTGGATGACGAGCGTCGGGGTCTTGAGATCGCCCACGCGCTTCATCAAGGACGCGCGCATGAACTGGAACTCGAGGAAGAGCCGGGCCGTGATCTGGTAGTGGACGAGCGAATCCTGCATGTGGGCGCGCACGATGTCCTGATCGTGCGACAGCATGGACGGAAGGATCATGTTGCCCTGCGAGAACCCGGGCCAGAAGCGGACGAGCGCCTGCGCCGCCTTCACCTTGAGGAGCGACGGCCGGAACCCTAGCTGGAACGGTGGAGCGCAGAGGATGAGCCGCTCGACCCGC
>DATEOQ010000269.1:0-2794 GCA_035273905.1 Candidatus Eiseniibacteriota bacterium
TGGGCGAGGGAAGGAAGCGCGAGGCGCGACGTCTCGCCCAGGCCGCGGGGCTCAACGTGACGCGGCTCCTCCGGATTCGCTTCGGGCCGATCGCCCTCGGCACGCTGCGCCCTGGACTCCTCCGGCCGCTCGCCGAGGCCGAGGTGGACGCGCTTCGCCGGATCGCCTTCCGACCGGGGGGGCGCGATGCTACACTGCGATGACGCCACTCTGACGCGGAACGGAGAGATCCCGATGGCCCTGCCGGCAGTCGATTCGATCCGAAGCGAAGTCCGCTCCCTCCAGCCGTACGTTCCCGGCAAGCCCATCGAAGAGCTCGAGCGCGAGCTCGGCATCGCCGACGCGGTCAAGCTGGCGTCCAACGAGAACCCGCTCGGCCCTTCGCCGCTTGCGCTCCACGCCATCGAGGAGGCGGCCCGGCACGTCCATCGATACCCCGACGGGAGCTCGTACTACCTCCGTGAAGCGCTGAGCACGCACTGGGGCGTTCCGTCCGAGTGGATCGCCGTCGGATCCGGATCCAACGACCTGATCGACATCCTGTGTCGCATTCACCTCGGACCGAGCGACGAGGCGATCATGTCGAGCCCGTCGTTCGTGATGTTCGCGATCGCGGTGAAGGTGGCGGGCGGCGCGCTCGTGCGCGTGCCGGGGCGGAATCTGTTCCACGATCTCCCGGCCATGCTGGACGCCGTGACGGATCGCACCAAGATCGTGTACATCGCGAATCCGGACAATCCCACCGGAACGATCGTCGGACGGGAGGAGCTGGAACTGTATTTCAGCCGCGTCCCGGGGCATGTGCTCACGATCCTGGACGAAGCGTACTTCGAGTACGTGACGGATCCGAAGTACCCGGACGGTCTCGAGCACCTGCGCCGCGGACGCCGCGTCGCCGTGCTCCGTACCTTCTCGAAGATTCACGCCCTCGCCGGGCTGCGCGTGGGGTACGGGTTTTTCCCGCCGGACCTCGCGTCCATGGTCCATCGCGTCCGCCTCCCGTTCAACGTGAACACGGTCGGGGAAGCGGCGGCGCGCGCGAGCCTTCGCGATCCCGATCAGGTCACCCGCACCCGCGAGCTGAACGCCGCGGGGCTCGACTACTTCCGCACCTCGCTCCCGAAGATCGGCCTCGAGCTCACGCCTAGCTGGGCCAACTTCGTTCTCGCCAAGTTCCCGCGTTCCGCCGTGGACATCTCGAAAGCGCTCGAGCATGAGGGCGTGATCATCCGCCCCATGGTCTCCTTCGGCCTGGGCCATGACTACGCTCGCATCAGCGTTGGCACGGCCGCCGAGAACGAGCGGCTCGTCGAGGTCCTTCGCCGGATCGTGTGATCGCGCTCCGCATCCTCATCATCGGTCTCGGTCGCGAAGGCGCGTCCCTCGGCCTCGCGCTCCGCGCTGGCGGGGCGCGGCAGGTGGTCGGCCACGACCCCGATCCGTCCACGCGCGAGGCGGCGCTTAAGGCGGAGGCGGTCGAGTCCGTGGTGGGCGAGATCGACCCGACCTCGAGCGATCTCATCGTCCTCGCGCTGCCCGCCGCGCAGGCGCCCGCGATGATTGGCGAGATCGCGCCGCATCTCCCGGACCAGGCAACCCTCATGGACCTTGCGCCGGTCATGCAGCCGTCGATGGTGGCGGCGGCCAGCGCCGGGATTCTCCCGCGCTTCGTGCCGGCGCATGCCGTGCCGTCCACGCCCGACCCGCCCCTCGGCGCCGGACGCTTCCGAGGGGCCTCGGTTCTCATCGGCTCCTCGGTGGAGCCTGGCACCCCGGGCGCGGTCGTGGCCGATCTCTGGTCCTCGCTCGGCGCGGTGCCCGCGCCGGTAGCGCCCACGATTCACGACGCGCTCTTCGCGCTCACGCACGATCTCCCCGTGCTCTCCGCCACGGCGCTCGTGCGCACGCTCCGGCGGACCGGCGGCCTCACACGGCTTCTGGCGCCGGCATCGCGCGCGCTTCTGGAGGACGCCACACGGGCAGCTGGAGCGCCCTCGGAGACGCTCGCGATCAACGCGCCCAAGCTCCTGCCGGCCCTCGAGCTCCTCGAGCGTGAAGTTCGACGGCTGCGGCACGCACTGGAAGAGGGAGGCCCCGAGCTGGGCCACCTTCTCGAGGAGGCGCGCCAGTTCCGCCAGGAGCTCGTGCGTTGAGCCGTGCCACCCTTCGTCCTTCGGGTCCCCTCCGGGGCGCCTGCACGGTCTCCGGCGACAAATCGATCACCCAGCGCCTCATCCTCCTTGGCGCGCTCGCGCGGGGCTCCACGCGCATCGAGGGCGGGAACGAGGGGGCGGACGCGCGCGCGGCGCTCGGCATCGTGAAGGCGCTCGGCGTCCCGGTGCGCTCCAAAGGGAATGCCTGGATCATCCAGGGCGGCGCTCTGCGGGAGAGCGATCGCGTGCTGGACGCCAAGAACTCCGGCACCGCGCTCCGTCTTTCCATGGGACTCCTCTCGGCGCAACCCTTCTTCACGGTGCTCACGGGGGACGCGTCGCTTCGGCGCCGACCGCTCCATCGCGTGATCGAGCCCCTGCGCGCGCTCGGCGCGGATCTCGCGGCCCGCGATCGGGACCGGCTCGCGCCGGTTGCGATCCGAGGCCAACGCCTTCGCGGCGCGTCCGTGCGGACGCCGGTCGCGAGCGCGCAGGTGAAGAGTGCGCTCCTCCTCGCAGCCATTCAGGCTCATGGTGACTCGTCGATCGAGGAATCCGCTCCGACGCGAGATCACACCGAGCGCCTTCTTCCACGATTTGGTGCGCCGCTCACGGCGGAGAACGGTCGCATCCTGGTTCGC
>DATEOQ010000270.1:0-2957 GCA_035273905.1 Candidatus Eiseniibacteriota bacterium
CGTTCCGCGAGACGCGCGAGCGGCGTGGGGTCCGAGGCGAGCTCCTCGTATTCGATCCCTTGCGTGCCGATGGCGACGCGAACGCTGTCGGTCCCGACGAGGCGTCCCGCCCGCGTGACACGCCCACGAAGCATGTACGTCCCGGGCGAAAGGCCGAGCGCGCCCGAGAACTCACCCGCCGGTCCGCCGGGCGTGAGGGTGGCGCTCGCCCCCTTCGCGTCCTTCGCGCCCCCCTGTGGGCGCGCGGTCACGGTGGCTTCCGCACCAGTTCCGAGGGCGGGGGGCGTCGTGGCGACTCGGATCGCGATCGGGCGTCCCTCGGGCGTGATGTCGGGTGCGGTGATCTGCACCGGGCGATCCTCCCATCCCCCGGCGAGCCACCGCTCGGCGCCGCCGAAGAACGATCCCTCGATCCCGGGCTTCCCGGTGAGTCCCGCGGCCGTGATGCCCCAACGGTACACGCCCGCCGCATTCAGGAGCACGACGCGCCCCTTCCCCACCTGGCCGGCGAGCACGACCGGGATGGCTTCGTTCCCGACACGGCCGATGACGATGGGCTGGAGCGGGCTCCCCGCGACGCCCAGGGAGAGGATCGGCTCGATGGGCGGGAGATCCTTCCAGATCGAGGCCGCGCTCGCGGCGTCGCCGGAGAGGAGCGCCACGTCCTGCGTGCGCCCCGCCTGCGTGAGCTCGGTGCTGGCGATGGGCCCGAGCGGCTGCCCGAACAATCGCCACTGGATGCTGAGCGCGCGCGTGAGCGCCGATTCGGCCGGGGGCCGCGGCGTGGGATCGATCCAGAGGAGCACGCCGCCTCCGCGCGCGAGGAAGCGCATCAGCGCGTCCGCCCGCTCCGGGGTCATCGTGCTCGCGTCGTAGCGCACCGCCACCGCCTCGGCATCGTCGAGCCAGCTCGAGAACGGCCGCGGCGCGGCGCCGGACGCTTCCGCCTGATTGGAGCCCGACGGCCGGAGGCGGACGACCGCGCGGGTCGTGTCCTCCTCGATGCCCCGGGCGAGCGAGCGGAGATCCCAGTCCCAGCTCGTCGCAAGGAGCGGGATCGTGCGCTTCGCGGGACGCGCGAGGACGGCGACCAGGCGCTGCTTGTTCTCGCGCATCGGATCGTCGGGGACGTCGATCAGATCCACGGTGAGGAATCGCTTGCCGCGCTCGAGGAGCGTCACGGGAATGGAGACGCGCGCGGACGCGCCGGCGCCACGCAGCGAGAATTCCGTGCGCCCGAGCACGCGCCCTTCCTCGCTCACGCGGACCGTGCCGTGCGATTCCTGGCGCGATCCCTGACGCACGCTCACGACGAGCGGCGTCGGGCGGCCGAGGATGATCTCGGGAGGCGCCTCGACGCCCGCGATCCCGACCGTGGGCGGATCCGTGTGGCGGCCCACCGTGAGCCCGAAGAGCGGGACCGCGGCGCCGAGCGCCTGCTCGGGATCCTCGCCCCGGTTGACGACGCCGTCGCTCAGCACGAGCATCGCCGCGACGGAATCGGGATCGATACGGTTGAAGGAGAAGCGGATGGCGTCGCCAAGCGCGGTCTCGCCGCCACCCTGGAAGGCGAGCGCTTTCGACGCATCACGGTCGTACGAGCCGAGAGCGGCATCGAACGCCGCGGTCCGGACCTCGTAGCGTCCGCCGAGCTCATGCGCGACCGCCTGCGCGGCGCTGTCGGCGGCGGCGCGACGGCTCCGGCCGCCGGCGACGTCGCGCAGGTCCATGCTCCCCGAATGGTCGACCAGCACGAGGAGTCGGTTCCGCGCGCGCGACGTCTCCGGATAGCGGAGCACGGGGGCGATGGACGCCACGAGGAGCGCCAAGAGGGCGAGCAGGCGCGTCGCGAGGAGGATGCCGCGCCGCTTCGCCGGGACGGCCGGATAGCGCGTCAGGTACGCCCAGAGCCCGATCGAGATCGCGAGGCCGATCAGGACGAGCGCGACGAGCTCCGGCGTCGCTTGGAGTTCCATCTTCACGCGGAGAACGCTCCCGGCGTCATGGATGAACCAGTGGACTGTCGATCATTCGGGATCTGTGCGCCGAGGAGGCGGGCAACAGTTCGGGGGGCCGTGCCGAAAACGATAGGCAGCGGCCCCCCGAAGGGTCAAGCGGGAACTTGGACTAGCGGCTGGTCGGTTGCGCGCTCCGCGCGAAGGCTTCGCGACGCTCCTTCGTGTCGAGGTCGAGCTTGCGCAGGAGGACGTAGATCTGCACCGGATTGAGATCGCGGCTCCCGCGCTCCGGACGGCGGAGCTCGCGCTGGATGCGCATGAGGCCGAAGTCGGGGTGCTGCCGCGCGATCTCACGGATCAGATCCTCGTCGGAGAGGACCACCTCGGAACGCTGCGGACCGTCCTGCTGCGAGCCCACCGCGCCCGACACCGCGGACGTCGAAGACTTCGTCGTGCCGGCCACCGGGCCAAAGGACGCCACCGCCTGCTCGGAATCGGCGTACGCCTTGAGGATGTTCTCGAACTCGAGCAGGTCGAAGACTTCACGCACGTCCGCGATCATGCCGGCGAGCTTCAGATCGCCGCCGTTCTCGCGGATCTCGCGGATCTCGCTGATGAAGATGCCCCAGCCCGCGCTCGAGATGTACTCGACGCTGGCGAGATCGACCACGATGTGGAAGCGCTTCTCCTTGAGCAGCGCCTGCAGGCGGCGCTCGAGGTCGGGGCTGGTGGTCGTATCCACGTAGCCCGACACGCGCAGGATCGAGACCGCCGGATTCTGCGCCGCTTCCTCGACGTAAACGTCGATCCCCTTCATGCTTCCCCTCCTCCTGATTCCGTGGGGTCCGCCCGCTCGTCCGACCGGATCGCCTGAGCGAGCCTCGCCATCCGTGTATCGGTTCCGGTCTGGGCGAACTCCAGCCTTTTCTCCTTACGGTTGAGGCCGTGACGCTTCAGCGTCGCGTAGACGGCCCGCTCGGAAAGATCGTCCCTGCAACG
>DATEOQ010000271.1:0-2027 GCA_035273905.1 Candidatus Eiseniibacteriota bacterium
CAGGCCATGCTCCGGCTGCTCGAGAAGACGGCCCCGAACGCCGACTGGATCTGACCGGGGGGCCTTGGGCCCGACCCAGTGCCACCCCACGCAACCCCCAAGCCATTCCCGGGTACTACTGAAGTAGCCCAAAACACCCCACCGGCTCCGCCCCAGGTCCTTGTAAAATAGAGCGTTTGGCGGGATAATAGCGCCCGCCTTGGAGGCCTGAGCCCATCCGATGCAACCCTTGATTCCGCTGTTAACGACGACCTTGCCCGCCCTCTACGCCTTGAGCGTGGCGGCGTACGGACGGGCCTATGCCGACGAGACCTCGAGCGGCGGCCGCTGGGGGCCCGTGGCTCTGCGCGTCGCGGTGCTCCTTCACGTGCTCTATCTCTCGGCTCGGGGCGTGACCGAAGGGCACCTTCCGCTCGCGTCGGCCTACGACTTCCTCTCCGCGACGGCGCTGTCGCTGGCCGCGGTCTACATCTACCTCGAGCTTCGCCAGGGCGTCCGCACCACCGGCATCTTCGTCCTGCCGCTCGTGTTCCTGATGCAGGTGATCTCGTCGGCCTACGGCAACACGATCCCCGCGCGACAGCCGCCCCTCTTCCCGTTCTGGTTCGAGCTCCACACGATGACCGCCGTGCTCGGATACGGGGCCTTCTTCGTGTCGGCCATCTACGGGGTCCTGTTCCTGCTGCTCTACCGGGAGATCAAGGCGAACCGGCTCAGCTTCTTCTTCCGCCGCATGCCTCCGCTCGAGACGCTCGGGCGCATGAACGTGAGCGCGGCGTCGGCGGGGCTCGTGCTCCTCGGCCTCGCGATCCTCATGGGCGTCGGCTGGGCGCGCCTCGCGCACGTGGAGCTGGCGAAGGATCCCAAGACCTGGCTCACGGTCGGGGCCTGGGTGCTGCTCGGATTCGCGGTGCTGGCCTATCACCGGCTCGGGTGGCGGGGACCGCGCGCGGTCTACGCCTCGCTCGCCGGATTCACGACGCTCCTTCTCTCGAGGGTGGTGACGGATCTCTTCGTGAGATCGTTCCACACGTGGCGATGAGCACCGCCACCGGAGCCATGACGCCGGAGCTCGAGTTCTTCTGCGTCGGCCTGAACCACGAGACCTCGCCGCTCGAGGTGCGGGACGCGCTCGTCCTCTCCGACGAGGAAGTGGGGCGCGCGATCCGCGCGCTCAGGGAGCGCGCCGGCGCCAGCGAAGCGCTGGTCATCTCGACCTGCAACCGGACGGAGGTCTACGCGCGCGGCGCGGAGCTTTCCAATCCTCCGGCGTTCGTGGCCGCGCTCCTCCAGGAGATCAAGGGGCTCGACCTGGTCGGCTCGGGCAAGAGCTACCTCTACACCTACCGCGAGCCGGATTCGATCCGCCATCTCTTCCGCGTCGCGTGCGGCCTCGATTCGCAGATCCTGGGCGAGCCGCAGATCACCGGGCAGGTCAAGGATTCCCTCACGCTCGCGGCCAAGCTCGGCGGCTCGGGGCCGGTGATGGAGCGGCTCCTCGACTCGGCCCTCCGCTGCGCCAAGCGCGCGCGCACCGAGACGGGCATCGGCCGCGGTCCGGTATCCAGCGCGTACGCCGCCGTGAATCTCGCGACGAAGGTGCTCGGATCGCTCGCGGACAAGAAGGTGCTCCTGATCGGCGCGGGCGAGATGGCGGGGCTCGCCGCCTGCCATTTCATGGAAGCGGGGGTCGCTGAGTTCATGGTCGCGAACCGGAGCAAGGAGCGGGCCGAGAAGCTCGGCGCCACGATCGCCGCCCGCGCGATCTCGCTCGAGGCGATTCCGGTCGCGCTTCCCGGCGCGGACATCGTGGTGAGCGCGACGTCGTCGAACGAGCCGATCGTGCGCGAGGCGATGGTCCGGAACGCGATGAAGATCCGGAAGAACCGGCCGCTTCTCTTCCTCGATCTCGCGGTGCCGCGCGACGTGGAGCCGCAGGTGTCGAGGCTCCCCAACGTGTTCGTGCACGACCTGGACGCGCTCGGCCAGCTCGTGGCGCAGAGCCTCGCGCAGCGGCGCGCCGAGGT
>DATEOQ010000272.1:0-2804 GCA_035273905.1 Candidatus Eiseniibacteriota bacterium
ACACGTACTCGCCGGGAGTCGCGTTGCGGAACCGGTTCTTGAGCGAGCGGATGCCGATCCAGTGCCAGTCGGAGTAGTCCTTGTGGTCCAGGCTGAAGTCGCTCGTCAGCGTGTGCCCCACGCTCTCGTTGATCAGCTTCACATAGAAGTCCTGCTGATACCCGGGGAGCGGCACGGCGCCCGGAGCGCCGGTCGCGCCGATGAGAAGGAGCACGTACTCGAACGAATCGACCGGCGCCTTTCCCCCGGCCTCGCTGCCGTCCGGATCGATGCCTTCCCACTCGAACGTGAAGTTGGGCCCCACGATCGGGTTGAACGCCGCGGGGCCGCGCTTGATCAAGGATGTCGGCGGGAGCGTCTTCGCCGAGAAGAACCGGTAGGCGGGCGTGGCATCCCATCGTCCGTCATTGTCCCGCGACGCCACCTTGAACACGTGCTGCTTCACTTCCTTGATCGGGTCGACGAGGAAGAGGAGCGTCGTGTCCTTCGACGTGGTGGTCGGCCAGTCGGCGACGGGCTTCAAGGTATCTTCGTCCACCGCGAAGGAGAACGTCATCACCTCGCCGTCCTTGTCGAACCCGTTCCAGTAGAAATGAACGCGGAACGTGGTCGTATCGCCGGGCAGCGGAGCATAGGTCAGCTCCGTCTCGGGATTCTCAGCCTGGTGCGTTTTCGGCGGCGTGACTTTGTTCCCGCAGCCGGTGAGATAGAGGAGCCCCAGCACTGCGGCCGTGAGCCCGGTCAAAGCCATGAAACGACGCATCAGCCCATACTCCTTCTTCGGCGGGGTCATGGAGTCAGGGGAATGGTGAAGCTGACTTGTTTTTGTCCGTCAGGAAGCTTCGACAGGAAGTCCGCGCGATCCGAGACGCGCACCTTGACCGTGTGATCGGTGCCGGTGCTCAGCCGCTGGAAGTCCCGGTTGGAAACGATCGTGGAATCCTCGAAGTGAGTGAACGTCAGGGTCAAGGTGTCGTCGAGCAGCACCGACGCGTTCTTGGTCTTTCCGTCCTCGTAGTCGAGACCGACCCATCGGATGAGCTGGGCCGGCTCGACCGGGTCGGGACCACTGCCATCGAAGTCGAAGGTCGTGGGCTCGACGGTGACCGACTCGAGGGTCGGGTAGTAGTTGCAATTGAACCGGAACGCCGCTGGCGTCCCGTCGGCGCGGTTCGAGCAGTCCCGCGCCGCAACCCGCGCGATGATATCGATACCGGCGTCGAGAGAATCGAGGATGAACTGCGAGAAACCAAGCGGGCCGAGGACCGCCGGATCGTTGGTCTTGAAGTGAATGGTGTTGCCCTCGGGATCCGTACCGAGAGAATCCTGGAAGCCGACGATGTAGGGGAGGTGGTCGTTCCGCCCTCCATTGAGCACTATGGAGTAACCGTTGATGCAGTTGCTCTCGCAGCCGCCGTGTGAATCCTCACCGTCCCACGACCACCAGACCGTCGATCGATAGGGAACCGTAGCGATCGTGGGGGTCGAGTCATTCGGGTCGAAGGTGAACGTGCCCTCGATGTGCACCTCCTGGCCACCCAGGAAGTGCTGGATGTAGTGACCGACCAGGTTGTTGGCGTCGATACGCGCTATCTCGGTTTCGGGGTCGTGGTTGACGACGAACTGCGTGGTCCCAGTCCCGACCGCGTTCGCGTTGTCGATCGCGGTCACCGACATCGTGTAGATGCCGCTCGCGAGGTTAATGGAGCCTGGAGCCCCCGGGTCGTTGAACGTCACGCTGGAGTCGGTCGTGAGCGGACTGTGATAGGCGCCCACGTCAAACCGGTATCGCGTCACGACACCGTCCGGATCGCGCCCCTGCCAGCTCACGGAGAAAGGCGTGCCTTCACACACGGTGTCGATCACGGCCGGGTACTTGGGATTGGGGATCGCGCCGGTAAAGGTCACGACCGGTGCGACGGTCTGCGCCTTGAACGGGCGGCGGTTGAAGATCGTGAGCGACGGATCCGGCTTGCCCAGATTGTCGACGGCGCGGATGTAGAAGGTGTGCGTGCGCGCGGTCGAGGGATTCTGGCCGGTTCCTCCCGTAAGCTGCGAGCTGTCGTTGACCGTCAGCTCGAAGATGGAGTCCGTCTTGGTGGTGAACTTGAAGGCCCCGATGCTCGAGTCGTCCCACGAATATTCGAATCCGACCACATAACCATCCGAGTCCTCGCCGCGCCAGTAGAGGTGGATTCGGTACGAGTAGGCGATGTCGGCCACGCTCGTATCGACGGGCGCTGCAACGAGGAAGGTCTGCGGCGGTCGGTTGCGATCCACGCGAAGCGGGTCCTTGGCGCAGGACAAAAGGACGATTCCGGTAACTAGCGTGAAAACGACCAAGGCAGTAATGCGCCATAGTCTTGGCAATGGCATTTCGTTCTCCGAGGAGACTTGGTTGACCACCGGCAGGTGTCTGGGTGCGAGTCTGGGGGGACGTGTCATCTAACCTACCGTCCTCCGTGGGGGCTGTCAACGGCATTTTCCCCCCCGTTTGCGGGGGCGGGGCCGGGGGCGGGTAAGGCCTGCGTCGCTGTCGCAGTCCGGCGTACTACCTTTCAAGTTCACACCGACTTGCAGCGGCCGGACCGCGCTGCTCTCAGCGTTTGCGGGGGCGGGACGGCGGAGTGGGTAAGGCCTCCGTCGCTGTCGCAGTCCGGCGTGCTACCTCGAAGGTCCCAGCGGCTTGAGGCGGCCGGACCGCGAGGCTTCCTCCGGCCTTACCCCGCCCCGCCGTCCCGCGTTCGTATACGGGAAGGGCCGTAGGCCCGCCCAGGGGCCGAGTTGTAACACTGCGGGGGCAG
>DATEOQ010000273.1:0-2592 GCA_035273905.1 Candidatus Eiseniibacteriota bacterium
CACCGGAGCCACTCCGCGCGCGACAGCTTGCCGAGGAAGGGATGCTCGCGCCCCTCGAGCTCCGTGTCCGCCACCATCCGTTCCACCAGATCCCGCAGCTCCGTGATGTCCGTCGCGAGCTCGGCGGGCTTGGTTCCGCCACCGCGTACCTGATCCAGCTCGGGCCGCGTCGGGATGCCCGAAGGCCACGGTACCGGCGCCCAGAGCGCGCCCCACTTGAGCACCGTTCGAGCCCACCACGGCGTGTAGACACTGACCGCCCTCTGTCCGAGGGCGACGCGCGTGTTGTCCGCGAGATGGCAGACCATCTGCTGCACGGTCATGCGGCCCCAGCGGCGAGGGCTGTCGGTGCCGAGCGCATGCAGACGGCGCACGATGTCCGCTTTGTCGTTCGGTTGGGCTAGCGATTTCATTTGGAGCCGCCGGGAGGGTGCTACCCAGTCTCCCCGATGGGATCGCGGAAGATCGACCGGCCGCCCAGTGCCGTGAAGAATCCGTAGGCCATCAGCACGCCAAAGACAGCCACGGCGATGAGCATGCGGCCGGCGTACCAGGCGGAGAGGTCCGTGGTCCATGGGATCTGATCCGCGACCTGCGACAGGAACGCCGAGATCAGCGCGGCCAGGAACCCGAAGCGCAGGGCGACGAACGCGAACGCGGTGAGTCCCATCGCGGTGCCGATCGCGGTGGCCAGCGGGCCGTTGCTCCGAGCGCCCTGCAGGAAGTAGATCGTGCCGAAGAAGACACACGCGAACGCGATCGCGGCCCAGTTCTTTCGGAGCAGGATCCGCGCGATCAGCAAGATCGTGAAGAACGCCATCACGATCTGAGTGCCTCCCGCCGCGAAATTGGCCATCCCAGCGAGCGTGGGTCCCGTTCCGGACAGGGTGTCGAGCATCCCAAAGAACGTGCGCTCGGCTCCGGGCAAACGCCGGAGGGGCATGGTCGCCAGCGTGCCCACGGTGTTGAACGCGACGAACATGAAACCAACCAGGATGTCGCGCCCGATCATCGGATCGCGAGGGCGCCCCGACATGAGGCGGGCCCACGATACGAGAACCCGCGGCCAGAGCCGGCGGATATAGGGCTCGAGCGCCATGTAGAGGAGCCAAACGGTCATGCCGTGGAGCAGGGCGTGTCCCATCGGAGCCTGCCGGAGCATGAACTCCATGGCATTCGCGAGCCCCATCTCGGACCAGTTCAAGAACAACGCGTGGGCCGTCAAGTACGCGAGGAACGTGAACAACGCGAGCCTCCATGCGCCTCGACGATCGCCGCGACCGGCCCTCAGATTTCGAATCGCGAAGAGCACGGAGCCCAGGAGCGGAATGAGCGTGAAGAAGATCAGCGTGAACCATCGATCCTCGGAGGGCGCCGCCAACGCAAACGGATCGCGGCTCGTTCCCCAGGGCGCATCGATCCAGAAGCGGTCCACGCCGCCGTTCCGCCAGGTCGCTTGGAGGGTCACGGGGGCGTCGCCGGGTGCCTGACCCGGCACGGTGCTGGTGGTGACGGAGTCGGCCCCGTCCAGGGTGGTGGTGGCCGCTGTGGTGTTGGCCGTCGTGGCGTTGGCCATAGTGGTGGTGGCCGTTGTGGTGGTGGCCGTCACGGTGTTGGCCGTCACGGTGCGCGTGGCGTCGTAGCCGGCGGCGCTGACGAAGTCCGGCCAGTTGGTGGCGCGTCGCGTCGGTTTTGGGCCGGCGGGTTCGCCCGAGGCCGTGGGCATCGAGGAGAGGTGAACGAGGCGGCCGTCCATGTCCAGAAGCTCCATCACACCTCCCGGTCCCGGCACCGGCTCGAAGAGGTTGGGGCTCGGGTTGTGCATGTCCGGATGCTTGAGCGCCACCGGACTCCAGCGCCGCCAGTAGAGAATGCCCGTCGCGCGGTCGGGGTGGGCCGCGTGCAAGGCGAGCGCGCTCGAATCGCGCTGCTCCACCCGCGTCATGAAGATCGAGTTCTCCATGAACCCGCTGTAGGAATACGCGTGCTTCGCGATCCCCGCTTCGGCCAGCAGCTGGCTCGAGCGGACGGCCAGCTCCGTGTCCGATTGATGGAATCCCGTGAATTGTTTTCGATCGACGGCGGCAAGGCCGACCAGGCTGGCCACGGTGAGCAGGACGCACGCGATGGCCACCGCCGGACGGAGGCTTCCCTCCACGGTGGCGCTGGCCACCAGCTCCGGCGACGGTGTCTCGCCCGCGGCCAATGCCGCGGCGAGCGGATCGCCGCCCGGCAGCGCGCCGAGGACGGCGTAGGCGGAGGTGGGACGCAGTTTCGGATCGGGCTCGAGGCATCGCATGACGACGCGCTCGACCGCGGGATCGATGTCGGGCGTGAGGGTCGAAGGCGGGCGGGGTGTGCTGTCCGCCGGGCGCTTCGCCGCGCGGGTCTCGTACGCGCGCTTGCCGGTGAAGACTTCGTAGAGCACGAGCCCGAGCGAGTAGAGATCGCTCTGGATAGAGGCCGCGCCGCCCGAGAGCTGCTCCGGCGCCATGTACGCGGGCGTCCCGCCGCCATCCGGTTTGAGCTCCGCCTCAAGCCCCGCCAATCCGAAGTCCGTGATGCGCACACGACCGTGGTCGTCGATCATCA
>DATEOQ010000274.1:0-2326 GCA_035273905.1 Candidatus Eiseniibacteriota bacterium
CCCCTTCGGAGGACGCGGGATCAGGGTCGCCTCGGCCACGTCCGGCGCCATCGCCACACTCACGCCGCCCAGGGACTGGATGCGCTCGGCGATCATGTCGACGAGCGTTCCCTGCTCTTCGGCGTGCTTGTCGAAGAGAAGGTGCAGCATGTAGAAGGTCGGACCGCTCACCTGCCAGTGGTGCTTCTTGTAGAGATCGCGCATGGTGATCGTGTCGGCCAGGAGCTGGTTCAAGCTCTCCACGCTGTCCCGACACGCGTTCTCACCGAGCGCGATCGGCATCTTCACGATCTGATCGAACGGCTGAAGCTCTTGCCCGTTTCGAATCTGCTGCGGCGTCGCCTGCTGAATGATCTGGTCCGCGTCCAAAGTCTTTGCCATGGATCCCATCCCTCCCTTGAAGTGCGGGCGAAGCGCCCGTACGGATGACCACCTTCAACGCTAGCAGGGCCGGGACCGGTGCGGCATGTAACAAAACAATGCGCTCCGAGGGGCCCCTTCTACCGAACACTTATCCAATCCCCAATCAACTGTATGGCATAGCTTTGCGAGCTTTTCCTCAAGCAAAGCCGCACTCGGCCGATAAACCCAGGGTGCCGTGCGGCCTCGAGTTGGCCGCACCCATCCATTCCAACATCGACGAGAAGACCAGGGGGCGTCCATGTCGTTGCGCAAACGCCGGGAGCAGCTCGTCTCGTGGGCCAAGCAGGCCGGGCGCCTGTTCATCAAGACCCATATCCTCACCATCTGGCTCGTGCTCTGCGTGCTGGGCTACGTCATTGGAACGCAGGCGAGCCCACCGTCGGATCTGAACGAGGATCTCTTCGAGAACCTCCGCGTTCTCTCCTACCGGAACGCACCCTCCGACTCGGTCTCCCACTTCGTGGTCGAGCTCTCGGCGCGGGGCAGGGCATTCCGACAGTACGACGTCGATGCGCAGCGATTCATCCCCGTGTCCTCCGACCGCGAATACTGGCGCTCGGTCACGGGCACGAGCTATCCGCCGCTCAGCGTCCGGGGACACGTGGACCGCGGCGTGTGGCTGGAAATGCCGGCGACCTCGACCCGGTCTCCCCTTCCCGAGCAGTACGACGAGCTCTATCGCTCGACGATGAACCTCGTGAGCCCGCTCTCCGTGCTCGGGTCGGCGATTGGCATCGTGTCCGGCTACTCCGTGGGACATCGGCTCGCGACATGGGGCAAGTCGCTCTCGAGCCCGGCCATCCAGGACGAGATCCTGAGGCGTCCGAATTTCGGCCGCTCGATCACGCGCGAGGCTTGGCGCCGCGTGGCGCTCGAGCCGGCGCTCGTCTTCGACGAGAAGGACCCGGCCCGCTTCGCCGCCACGAGCGCGCGCCAGAGGCTCTACACCAATTTCCTGAAGCTCGCCGTGCGCGACAACGACGGATTCATCCCGTACGAGACGGCCCGCCTGGATTCCGCGGGGGCGGTGCATGAGGCCCGCGCCATGCGTGCGTTCGCAGCCGCCGTGGCGAGGGCGTCCGAGGACAGCGTCCATCTCACGAGCGCCGACTTCTCCGCCGTCGAAGAGTGGGCCAGCCTCATCGATCGTCGGGGGCACTGGGCCGTGGGCACCATTCCCGCGTCCGGGATGGGACGAATCCAGTGCCTGGGCGCGCTCGCGTGGTACGGGCTCGCGCCCGAGTCGGATGAGCCGCGCCGCGTGTGGGTGGGTCCCCGGCTCCTTCTCGACGCAGGCGACCGGCAGGCGTTCATCCCGGACGAAATTCCGGAGATCGCCACCGCCTGCCCCGTGGGCTGGCACGACTGGATGAAGCCGGACGACACGCACCTCGGCGCATTCGCCTTCACGGCGCGCTGGATGCGCGACGTCCGGCGGTGGGTCCCGAACCTTCGCCCCGCGGTGAGCGTGGCGGTGAACGCGAGCGACGCTCCTCCTTCCGCTCCGGCTCACCCCGCGCTCCCGCGTTCTTCCCCGGCGCGCACCGCGGCCACGATGTCCCCCGCCGCGCAGCATCCGGACGGAGCGTTCGCGGGCGTGATGCCGTCGATCGAACCCCTGCGGGCCGACTCCGTCGCGGCGGCGGCCGTGCACGATTCACTCTCCGCCACGACAACGCGTCCCGAGCCGGAGAGCGCGGTTCTTCGGGCGGGGCTGGGGCCGGTCACGAAGTAGGCTTCGTCTTGCCGCAGCGCGGCAAGGACGGTAGTCTCCGCCGGTGTTTCGCCCCGCGCTCGCCTTGCCTGTTCTTGTCGTTCTCCTGGGTCTATTTTTCTCCACCGTGGCCCCGGCCACGGCCGACGAAACGCCCGTGGCCGTCGATCCCCAGGTGGCGCCCACGCC
>DATEOQ010000275.1:0-3681 GCA_035273905.1 Candidatus Eiseniibacteriota bacterium
ATGACGAGGTTGATGCGGTTCGTCTCCCCGAGGCAGGACTCGAGCGTGACCAGGAGCGTGTTCGCGTCGGGCGGAAGGAAGATCGAGTACGTCTCGCCCTTCTTCGTGAGCAGGCTGTTGATGAAGCCGGGCCCCTGATGCGAGAAGCCGTTGTGGTCCTGGCGCCACGCCTCGGACGTGAGGAGATAATTGAACGAGGAAACCGGCTTCCGCCAGGGAACCTCGAGCGACAGCTTCAAGAACTTGGCGAACTGGTTCATCATCCCGTCGACGATCGGGACGAACGCCTCGTAGCACGAGAAGAGCCCGTGCCGGCCGGTGAGGATGTAACCCTCCAGCCAGCCCTGGCACATGTGCTCGGATAGAATCTCGAGCACGCGCCCGTCGCGCGCCGTGTGCTCGGCCTCCGCCGGGATCGGCCAGTTGTACTGGCGCGAGGTCGCACCGAGCACGCCGCCGAGGCGGTTTGACTCCAGCTCGTCCGGAGCCACGATGCGGAAGTTCCTCGCCTCCTGATTGCGCCGGATGATCTCCGCGAAGTAGGAGCCGACCGCGGCCATGTGGCTCACCGCGGGGTGGCCGCGCTCGTCGATCCGAGCCGCGTACTCTTCGAGGCGAGGAAGGGTGAGCTCCCGCCTGCGGTCGCCGCCAAACCCGGCCGGATTGAGCGCGATGCGCTTGTCGTGCGGCGGGCACGCTTCGACGATGTCCCGCGCGGGCCGCCCCTGCTCATCGAACAGCTCCTCCGGTCGATACGACCGAAGCCACCGCTCGAGCGCCGCGAGATGCTGCGGATTCTGGCGCGGGTCCGCGATCGGAACCTGGTGCGCGCGGAAGGTCCCCTCGACCTTCTTGCCGTCGATCTCCTTGGGCCCCCCGCGTCCCTTCGGCGTGCGGAGGATCACCACGGGCCACGCCGGACGCTCCGGTGGGGTCGCCGCCGTTTGAATCCCGCGAATGTCCTCGTACGCGCGCCGGATGGTGCCGCGCATGTCCTCGTCGACGTCCTCACCGTAGTCCACGAACAGAGGCTCGTACCCGTAGCCGCGGAAGAGGGCTGTGATCTCCTCTTCGCTCATGGTGCCGAGGATGGTTGGATTCGCGATCTTCCATCCGTTGAGGAGCACGATCGGCAGCACGGCCCCGTCCGTCTTCGGATTCACGAACTTGTTTCCGTTCCACGAACCGGCGGTCGGCCCGGTCTCGGCCTCGCCGTCGCCGATGATGCAGGCGACGAGGAGATCGGGATTGTCGAGCGCCGCGCCATACGCGGTGGCGAGCGCGTACCCCAGCTCGCCCCCTTCGTGGATCACGCCGGGGAGCATGGGACTCAGGTGGCTCGGAAACTGGTACGGCCAGGAGAAGTCGCGGAAGAGCTTCCCGAGCCCTTCGCGATCGCGCGTGATCTCCGGATAGAACTCGGTGATCGTCCCCTCGATCCACATATTGGCCATGTTCGCGGCCGCGCCATGGCCTGGCCCGGTCACGAGGAGGACGCTCGCGTCCGTGTCGCGCACGAGCTGATTGAGGTGTGTGTAGATGAGATTGATGCCGGGCGCGGTGCCCCAGTGCCCGAGGAGGCGCTCCTTGACGTGCTCCGGGCGAAGCGGCTCCTGGAGGAGTGGGTTGGCCTTGAGGTAGATCTGGGCCGCGGCGATGTAGTCCACCGCGCAGCGGTATCGGGTCAGGCGGTCGTGGAGCGGCTCGAGTACGCCGTCGCGCGGCTCAGCGCGCGGCGGTGCCTGCTGGGTACGGGCCATGGCGGATCCTCCTTCGTCATCCATGGTTGCACCCGGGACCTCCCCCGACAAGCCGATTGATCCCTGGTCCAACGGTTCACCTTGTCGCGGCGTTCCGCCGGTCCTATTCTGCGGGAGCCATTGTGAGAAATGGTCAATCTAGGGGAGCAACACCATGGCCCTGATCGCGTGTCCCGACTGCGGCAAGCAGGTTTCCAGTGAAGCAGTGTCCTGTCCGGAATGTGCCCGACCCATTCGTGCAGGTTTTGCCAGGCCGCCAGGCCACGCTACAACCGAAAGAGGGCCCGAACCCCTCCTCGTTCGCACGCAGAAGAGCCGCGGTTCCTTCATAGCTCTGGGGCTGTTTCTGGGCTGCTTTGGCATCCACAACTTCTACGCGGGTTATCACGGCAAGGGTGCGGCTCAGCTCGCGACCACTCTGATCCTTGGCTGGGTCGTCGTGGGGTTCGTGATCACGGCGATATGGGCGCTCATCGAGGTGATCACAGTCAGGGAGGACGCTCAGGGAATCCCGATGTCTTGATCAGGTGCTCGTTTTACGCTTCGCCTGCCAAGCGTGTAGCACCAACGCCACCGTGATCACCGCATAGGCCACGAACACCCGGAAGTATTCGCCGATCTGCGCATCACCGGCCAATGCTTTGCCAGCCAGCGGCGAGACCACGAACAGAGTGTGAAACAGGATCGTCCCCAGTAGCGCCTGGCCCACGGTCGCGCGGGACACCGTCGCCCCAGACACCAACAACGCCGCGATCGCGAACATCCCGACCTGCTCGTGGGAGTTGTAGGTGTTCAGCGTCCCGATGTTCTGCAGAAACAAGAGCTGCCCCCACGACGCGAATACGGTCGACATCACGGTCGCGATCACGCGGTTTCGGTCCACCGGGATCCCGGCGATCGCTGCGACGTGGTCGTCCTGGCCCATGGCGCGGAGCTGCTGGCCGAGGCGGGTCCGGAGGAACATGACCGTGAACACGCAAAATCCGGCGATCACCATGTACGTGGCGACCGGGACGCGGAGCATGCGGCCCTCGACGGGGATCTGGAGCTTGATCAGGTCGTCGACCGCGTACTGGATGCTCGTCAGGTCGATGGTGTTGCGAAGGCCATAGCCCTGAGGGAGGAGCATGTCCGGGTCCTTGAAGGGAATGAGGCTTCCGAGCGCGAACAGGAAGACGAGCTGGTAGAGGCCGTTCGAGAAGAAGCCCGCGATGAGGCCGGTGACCATCTCGCGGCCCTTGGATTTGTTGAACAACAATCCCGTCGCAACACCCAGGAGGATCGCCAAGGGCGTCGCGATGAGCCATGCCGCTCCAAACCCCACGATCCCCGCGAGTTTCAAATGCACGATGACGATCGCCGCGGCCTGGCCCGCCATGGCGCCGATCACAATCCCGAAGTTCAAGCCGAGGCCCGCGAGGATCGGTATCAGGAGCGCGAGCACGAGGAGTGAATTCCGGCTCACGCGGACGAGCATCTCGCCCAGCAGGAAGGACGGCGTGAGCCGGGCGACGAGGATGCCCGAGAGGCAGAGCACCGCGAACAGGATCGGCACTGACCCGTGTCCGAGGCGAGTCTTCAAATCCAATCTCACTTCGAGACTCTCGTCAGGGCGTACAGGATCATGCCGTTCTGGATGATCAATCGCGCGGTCTCGCTGATATCCCCCTCGATCACCTGGCTCGTGACGGGAAGGGCGGTCGTGAGGATGGACTGGAACAGGATCGTTCCGATGAGCACGTTCATGATCGTGGCGCGGGAGACGGTCGCGCCGCCGATCAGGATGCAGGCGATCGCGGGGAAGGCCATCAGGAGCGGGGCCGTGTAGAGCTGGACGAAGCCGAACGACTGGGAGTAGACAACGATGCCGATCGCGCCGAGCACGGTCGTGAGGATCGCGGCCTGCACCCGAGTACGCTCG
>DATEOQ010000276.1:0-2794 GCA_035273905.1 Candidatus Eiseniibacteriota bacterium
CGCTCGGCGCACGACCCGACGATCAGGATCGCGGCGCCCGCGACGCGAGCGTCCTTCTTGGACTGGACGCGCTTCAGGCCGCGGCTGTACGAGGCCGGCTGGCCGGGCAGGAACGGAGCGACGTGGCCGCTATCGTCGACCGCGGCCACGAGCGAGAGCGAATGCTGGTAGGGAGGCCGGATCCCGCGCGTGTAGGTCAGAACGTAGTAGAAGCGCTGTCTCGGGTAGGCGGCTTCCACCGTCTTGCTGGTGAACGCCGCCGGTCCTTCGTCGCATCCGTAGCCCGGATGGTTCGCGTCGAGCCATCGGGTGAAGGCGGCGAGTCCGGGGTCGGATGCGGAGTCGTCCGTCGCGGCGCTCAGAGGCGCCGCGTACAACGTGATGGCCGCAAGGATGGGGAGCGCGCGCCCCACCCGGAACGCGAAGCGGCCGCGACGCGCGCTCTTCAATTGGTCCGCCACGGGAAGAGCGACACGCCGACCGATCCGACGATCCGGTTCGCGCTCGCGTTGAACTCCCCGTCCGCGTTCGACTCGTGCTGATAGCCGATGCTCATGTTGACGGCCGCCATGCCGCCCACCGGAACGCGAACGCCGCCCGTGAGCATCGGGGCGAGGACCGCCGTGTTGTCCATCGTGAAGCCGTCGTAGAAGAGGGCGCCGAAGCCGAGGCCCGCGAACGGAATCACGGAGCCATGGCGCGAGAAGTTGTAGATCACTCCGGCTGTCGCGCCGAGCGCCGTGTCATTGGTGCCATTCACGGACGTGTGCCGGGCGAGGAGTCCGCCCGTCACCTCGTAATGGTCGCTCACGCAAAAGCCGATCGTCGGCTTCACGTCGAGCTGGGTGAAGTGATCCACGTTGCCGTATCCCTCGCGCTTGAAGTTCTGGTGCGTGAAGGTGACGGTGGGACTGAACTCGACCGCTCCGTCGGACACGAGCGGGGCGACGTCCGAGGAGTGGTGCGCGTTGTCCGCGTCCGACTGTGCATTCGTCCCGGCGAGAGCCGTTCCGGGCACGATCAGCACCACGGCCCCGATCCAAAGAATCATCAAGAGCGTTTTCATCGTCAGGACCTCCCCCTGAACCGCGGGCACACGCCGGGCTCGCCCCTCGCCCACGCAAGTTCCGGACCCGAGTCCCGATCCCCGCAAATGCTGGCGCGGCTCTTGCCACTCCACGAGTCACCGCTGCTCAAGCCTGGGGGAGGCAAGACGTTCCCATGTTCCATTCGTGGCGATCGCAATCTCGCATTGCATTCTGCGCGGCCGGACTCGTGCTGGCGGCGCTCGCGATCGTGGGGTGCAGCAATCTGCTCACGACCGAGCCCGCGCCCGGTGAGCGCTTCGACCAGCCCCTCTCCGGTCTCTCGAACGGGGAATTGGGCGACTTCCAGGACGGCCACACGCAGTTCCGGAAGGCGTTCACGATCAACGAGGGGCTCGGTCCCATCTTCAACAACGTGTCCTGCGCGTCCTGCCACTCAGGCGACGGACGTGGCGTCGCCGGGAACACGCTCACCCGCTTCAGCCGAGGCACGGACCTCGACTACGCGGAGGGGGGGCCTCAGCTCCAGGACAAGGCCGTGCCCGGAGCGGCTCCGGAGCGGCTCCCGTCCGGCGTCGACGTGTCCTATCGCCTGCCTCCGCCCGTCTTCGGCGTCGGTCTCATCGAAGCGATCACGGACTCCGCGATTCTCGCGGGCGAGGATGCGGGGGACGCGAACGCGGACGGGATCTCGGGGCGGGCGAACATGGTGGTCCCGGCCCCGTACCTGCCTTCCGACGATCCCGGCGCGGGCGCGCTGCGCGTGGGGCGCTTTGGACGGAAGGCGTCGGTGTCGTCGCTGATCCAGCAGGTGACCGAGGCCTACCACCAGGACATGGGCATCACGTCCCCCTACCGGCCCACAGAGAACGTGAACCCGGCCGCGCCCGCCGCGTCCGGCGCCGATCCCGCCCCCGAGCCCGAGGTGAGCGAGGCCAAGATCAGCGACATCGCGCAATACATGCGGATGCTCGCGCCCCCGTCGCCCGGCGAGATGTCTCCGGCGCGGGAGCGGGGACAGACGCTCTTCGCCGGGGCGCACTGCACCGGCTGTCACACGCCTACGATGCACACCGGCTGGCACGAGATCGAGGCGCTTCGGAACCGGGACGTCCAGCTCTATTCGGATCTCCTCCTGCACGACATGGGGGACGCGCTCGCGGACAACCGTCCGGACGGAAGCGCGGACGGCCACGAGTGGCGCACAGCGCCGCTCTGGGGACTCCGCATCGCGCGCGAGTTCCTGGGGGGCGGGCTCCTGCTGCTGCACGATGGGCGCGCGCACTCCGTCGATGAGGCGGTGCGGCTCCATGGCGGGGAAGCGGCAGCCGCGCGGGACGCTTATCTCGCGATGCCCGTGGACGACAAGTCGGCCCTCATCGACTTCGTGGAGTCCCGATGATCCGGCGCCTCTGCGGGATCCTGATCGCGCTGACGCTGCTCTCGCCCGCGGCG
Source organism: Candidatus Eiseniibacteriota bacterium (assembly GCA_035273905.1). Classification (GTDB taxonomy): domain Bacteria; phylum Eisenbacteria; class RBG-16-71-46; order SZUA-252; family SZUA-252; genus WS-9. Next base: position 2,502 of record DATEOQ010000276.1, read on the forward strand.
CAGGCCGCCGACACGGGGACCAAGGAGGCGGCGAAGGCCGCGACGGCGAAGGAGGCGACCGCGAAGGAGGCGGCAGCCAAGAAGGCCGTCCCGCGCTCGACCGCGACCTCGGTGCCGATCACGGCGGCGTCCCCCGTGGCATGGACCGCCGAGCCCGCGCCGTATCACGGCCATCGCGACAACATCACGTGGGGCGGAGAGGGTGAGCTCCGGTTCGGCTACGACGTGACGGCGGGCGTTTCCGATCCGTCGTGGTTCTCGGTGGGGCGCGTCAACGGATTCATGGAGGCGAA
>DATEOQ010000277.1:0-2422 GCA_035273905.1 Candidatus Eiseniibacteriota bacterium
GTCGCGACGAACGTGATGAGCACCGGGGCGAGGATCCAGATGAACTCCTGCAGCGAGGCGTCCAGCGAGTAGAGCGCCGTCAGCTGCGTGGAGTTGACCATCTTCGCGTAGATGGTGCGCACCGCCGCGACGATCGGCGGCGTCGCGGCGCCCGCGATGAACCCGAGCACGATGTACACGGGCACCGGGGCGATGAGGAGGGCGATGGCGGTCAGGGATGCTGCGGCCACCGCGGTCGTGAGGGTGAGGACCCTCCGCATGCCCCAGCGGCCCATCCAGCGGCTGGTGACGGGGCCCGCGATGGCCTGGCCGATCGACACCGCGGCGAGGACGACGCCGGCGGCGCCGTACGACCCGGTGATCCCCTCGATGTGGAGGAGGATCACGAGGCTGATCATCCCGTTGGGGAAGCGTGCGGTCAGCTGCGCCGCGATGATGCGGGCGACCCCGGGAGTTCGCAGAAGTTCGCGGTAGCCGGGCACCAGACAACGTTACGGTACGCCGGTGGACGTCCTGGCATGGCCGCATCTCGGGCGTCGGCGCTCCCGGCTCCGCGCGACACGCCCGCGACACGCCGGGCGGGTTCTCCACAGGCGAATCCGATGTCGGAGGCCGCAGCTAGCGTCGCGCTGTGGACGGATGCGGCCGTGGCGTCCGAAAGCCCCGTCATCCCGGCCTTTTCCAGACCCCTGTGGCTGTGGATGAATCCGTGGACAACCTGTGTTGTACATGGGGAGAACGGTGGAAAATCACACCGATGTAACTACTAGCCCTTGTGGTGCTATCGAATGTCGGTACCCATATGTAGTATTGGACTCCCGGTGGGGGGACTACCGGCAAAGAGCACCGGATGCCACCGGGGGAAGCACTGAGGAGACGGAATCGACATGGCGATCACGGTTTACACGAAGCCCGCGTGCGTGCAGTGCACGGCGACGTATCGAGCACTCGACTCCAAGGGGATCGAGTACGAAATCCACGACCTCTCCGAGGACCCCGCGGCCCTCGAGCAGGTCAAGGCCCTGGGCTACCTCCAGGCGCCGGTCGTCATCACCGATGAGGACCACTGGTCGGGCTTCCGTCCCGACAAGATCGACGAGCTCGCCTCGCGTCTGGCCTGAAATGTCTGCTCTCGCGGCGCCAGGCGTCGCGACGAGCGCGCCTCTGCTGGTCTACTTCTCGAGCGTGTCGGGCAACACGGCGCGTTTCATCGAGAAGCTCGGCGCGCGAGCGGTCCGGATCCCGCTTCATTCGACGGATCCGGCGCTCGTGGTCGACGAGCCGTACGTCCTCGTGACACCCACCTATGGCGGAGGCCAGGGGAGGGGTGTCGAGAAGGGCGCTGTTCCGAAGCAGGTCATCCGGTTCCTCAACGACGAGCGCAACCGCGGCCTCATCCGCGGAGTCATCTCCGCGGGGAACACCAACTTCGGCGAGCACTTCTGCATCGCCGGCGACATCATCAGCCGTAAGTGTCACGTGCCGCACTTGTACCGGCTAGAGGTATTCGGCACGCCTGAAGATGTGGAACGCGTGAACGCGGGATTGGAACGATGGTGGGAACTCTGACGCAGACCGACTTCAAGACACAGGCACGCTTCGAGGGCATGGATTACCACGCCCTCAACGCGATGCTCAACCTGTACGACGCCGACGGCAAGATCCAGTTCGACGCCGACAAGCGTGCGGCGCGGGAGTACTTCCTGCAGCACGTGAACCAGAACACGGTGTTCTTCCACTCGCTCAAAGAGCGTCTGGACTACCTCGTCGAGAAGGAGTACTACGAGGGAGCCGTGCTCGACAAGTACTCGTTCGAGTACATCCAGAAGCTCAACGACCTCGCCTACTCGAAGAAGTTCCGCTTCGAGACGTTCCTCGGGGCGTTCAAGTACTACACGAGCTACACGCTGAAGACCTTCGACGGCAAGCGCTACCTCGAGCGCTTCGAGGACCGCGTCGTCATGACCGCGCTCGCGCTGGCCGACGGCGACGAGAAGCTCGCCACCGCGCTGGTCGAAGAGATCATCTCGGGCCGCTTCCAGCCGGCGACCCCGACGTTCCTCAACGCCGGCAAGGCGCAGCGCGGCGAGCTCGTCTCGTGCTTCCTGCTGCGCATCGAAGACAACATGGAGTCGATCGCCCGCGGCATCAACTCCGCGCTGCAGCTGTCCAAGCGCGGCGGCGGCGTCGCACTGCTCCTGTCGAACATCCGCGAGTCGGGTGCGCCGATCAAGCAGATCGAGAACCAGTCCTCGGGCGTCATCCCGATCATGAAACTGCTCGAGGATTCCTTCTCCTACGCCAACCAGCTCGGTGCGCGCCAGGGCGCCGGTGCGGTGTACCTCAGCGCGCACCACCCCGACATCATGCGCTTCCTCGACACCAAGCGCGAGAACGCCGACGAGAAGATCCGCATCAAGAC